>NZ_JADYXI010000019.1:0-97147 GCF_015864375.1 Pseudoalteromonas sp. SWYJZ19 | reverse complement strand
GCAGAAAAGTAAAATACGTGCAATTAATGCACTCTCATCCAATACCCATCACGTAGGTCGGGCGAGCGAAGCGACTCCCAACGTTAAAATCACATCGAGAATAACTACAGTGTTCTTATTTCACGATCTGGATTATCCGCTACTGCGGTATTAGGCATTACATTTTTAGTAACGACAGCACCCGCACCCACAATACTGTTTTCACCAATACTCACACCCTCTAAAATAATTACACCTGTGCCAACCCATGCGTTATTGGCTAACGCGATAGGCGCTGCAAAGTTTTCTTACTAAGCCTTTTTGCTGGATTAGTAGCATGTGACACAGCTAAAAGCTGAACGTTCGGGCCAATTAAGCAGGCATCACAAATGGTGATTAAATAATTGGCCAGTGGCTAGTTGAGGTGTGTAATTAATATTTATAAAAGTAGGATTGTTAATGAAGGCTGAGATATTTAGTCGTTAATCGCTATTTAGTAGTTTTACCTAGTTGTCTTGTTCTAAATTTTATATAGATACTTCTAATAAAGTACTTAAGAAAACTGTACTATTACAGGTGTTTTAAAATAACTATAACGAGAAACATATGAAATTATTAACTGCAGCAACCTTAATAGTTGCTTCATCGACAGCTTTTGCACGCCCTGCACCGTTAGTGTCTATTCCTACTCATAATGCCTTTTTTAATAGTATTGCAGCGCATTGCGGTAAAGCTTTTGAAGGTGAAGTAGCGGTAGATAACGCGAAAGGGCCAAGCTCATTTACAGATAAAAAGCTGGTTATGCATGTACGTAAATGTAGCGAGACTGAGTTACAAGTGCCGTTTCATGTAGGAGACGATGCATCACGTACGTGGATCATAACTAAAACGGGTAGTGGCTTGAGTTTAAAGCACGATCATCGTCATAAAGACGGAACAGACGACACATCAACTATGTATGGTGGCCATACGCTTGATGCAGGGTTCGCGCAAATGCAGTCGTTTCCAGCAGACCAATACTCTAAAGAGTTATTCGTGAAAGAAGGCATTGCACAGTCTGTAGGTAATACATGGCAAATGTATATTTACCCAGAAGTATTTACTTATCGATTAATTCGCCAAGGACGTGAGTTTAAGGTGGATTTTGATTTAACTAAACCGATTACTCCACCATCAGCACCTTGGGGTTATAAAGACTAAGGCTACTTACCCTTGTTTGTATCTTCTTTAGTTTCGCATTGTAGTAAAACACTTAAATCTGGTTGGTAAGCACGTGGTTTTGTTGGAAAGCGCTCGTACTCTTGCACGCCTTCAAGTATTTTCAACATAAAGGTATTGCCGCGGCATAGACGGTCCGCATGGCGTAATAAAAATACACTTTGATTGGTAAAGTGTTTGTAATCGTCTGACTGGATTTCTATTTTATAGTTGTCTTCGCCAATTTTTGTTTGGTAGTAATGCACTTTGTTGTCAAAGTCGTAGAGCTTCTCTGTTTCGGCTTTTTCAGCAAGTGCAGTATTTGCACTTGAAAGGGCCACCAGTGTAGCGCCTATAAATAAGCGTGGTGCGTTTATTCCTTTCATAAAATGTATCCTTTAATTTGCGAACTTTATACCCATTAATAAGAGTAATAAGGTCGATTTCTTTACGTATTAGTCTAACACCCAAAAAGGGAAAGTGTGATGTTCAAACAAATAAAACAACTTTTTGCTGTATTCGATGAACAGCAGCCAAGTATGCAAGAGCACGATTTAAAAACAGCTGTTGCTGCATTATTAATTGAAGTTATGCGTGCAGATACCAAGCTTGAACATGATGAACAACGAACCCTGACTGTAACCTTAAAAAAGTATTTTAATTTAACAGATATTGAGGTTAATGAGCTTACTAATAACGCGGCAAGCAGCTTAGATGATTCGATAGATTACTTTCAGTTTTCAAAACAGATTAATGAGCATTGCAGCGCGGCGCAGCGAATTGAAATAATAGAGTTATTATGGCGCTTAGCGTATGCCGATGGAGAAATAGATCCCCAAGAAGACTACGTAATACGTAAAGTAGCAGGGCTTTTATATGTAACGCATACCGATTTTATCGCCGCAAAACTCGCGGCGACAAAGTAATTAGTTATTTAGGCGTGCAAGTTACCTTAACTTACTTGCAACGCTTACTAACTGATGAGCAAGCGCCGATACTCGCTCTGTAGTAACAGGTTCATTAATTTGCCCATTTTCATCAAACAATGTCTGTACAGCGGGTACTGCAAGTTGATCGGCAAGCACTAACGATCCAATACCACTTAATATATCACGTACATGATTTAAACCGCGTAACCCACCAAGTCCACCTGGTGATGCTGAAAACAGCGCCACTACTTTATTGCGAAAAGCAGGAACAGCACCTTGTTCCGTGCGCGATGCCCAATCAATCGCATTTTTAAGTGCTGCAGTTATAGATCCGTTGTACTCTGGGCTTGCTAGTAAAATACCGTCAGCTGCACGTAGTTTGTCTTTTAAAAGCTGTACATCGCTTGGGGTACCTTGCGCTTCAATATCTTCGTTAAATAGTGGGATGTTTAATTCGTTTAGTTTTATTACTTCTACTTCAGCACCTGTTTGTAGAGCAAAACGTGCTGCCTCATTAATAATTTTTTGATTAAAGCTTTCTTGTCGAAGACTTCCTGCTAGGGCGATAATTTTTGGTGCTGACATGCTAGTGACCTTTTAGTGTTTAAACTTACAACGCTAATGTAGCAAAATTTTGCTTGTAGAAAACCCCAATAAACGCAACACTTGTGTGCGTAAATGCACATAAGTATAAGGTAAGCAGAATGGCGATAAAATTTGAAGATTGGCAAGACGTTAAAGTAGCGTTTGAAGTAGCACGATTAGGCACGTTAACGGCGGCAGCAGAAGAGCTTAATGTGCACCACAGCACAGTACTTAGGCGAATTAATAATCTTGAAAAAAACTTAAATGCACGCCTTTTTCATCGCCATGCTCGTGGTTACAAGGTTACTGAAATTGGCACCAAGTTATTTGAAACAGCACAAACTATCCATAGCTCCTTAGAGCAGATACATAACGATATAGCAGCAGCCGATAGCACCCTTAGAGGGAGTTTATTGCTAACGACGGTAAGTGGCTTTATGGATGTACTTGGTGATGTATGTGAGCAATTTCAGGCATTACATCCGCAAGTGCAGTTAGAAGTTATTTTAGAACAAAAAAGGTTAAGGCTCGATCACGGACAAGCACATATTGCAGTTCGTGCAGGCCCAAGGCCTGATGAAGGCGATTATATTGCTCAGCATTTAGCGCAGTTATCATCGGGTTTATACGCTAATAAACGTTACATTAATAAGTACGGGATGCCTAAATTATTAAGTGATTTACAACAACATAATTTTGTATCGGGTGTGGCGGGTTTTAATGCCCGCGTGCCTTATTTTGCATGGGCTGATGAACATATTCCTGCATCGCAAATTAAGCTGCGAGTATCTGAAACCGCAGAAGCGACTCGTGCAATAATTAAAGGGCTAGGCATTGGCGGATTACAGCATGACGTAGCGGCGCAATATTCTGATTTAGTACCTATATTACACAGTGAGTTAAGCTGGCCTACCGATGTATGGTTAGTCACGCATCACCTAGTACATCGCACTGCTAAAGTACAAGCTTTTGCAGGGTTGTTAAAAACACACTTTAGTAAGTTAGCTGCTAATCAATAGTTTTAGCAGCATTTTAGCTGTGTTTTAAATGATTATAGTGTTTTTTTTACTTCTATGCCTAGGCGTTTAGCCAAGCGTACTAAGTTAGCTCTATCTAATTCAAGTACTCTTGCTGCTGCTGACCAGTTGTAGTTATGCTTCTTTAATTGCTCGGTAATTACGTTGTATTGCAACGATTCTACAGCTTGCTTTAAAGGTTGGTTGATTAAGGTGTTGGTTGTACTTTGGCTTGCTACTAGAGAGTTTTGTGGCGCACTTGGGGTTAAATCACAGTGCTCGCTTGTAATGGTTATTATTGGATTTTGCCATTGGCTTTGTTTTGCTTTTAGGGCGCTGCGACTAATAACATGTTCAAGCTCGCGAACGTTACCTGGCCAGTTGTACTGATTAAGCAGTACTTGCGCTTCAGGGCTTAGTTTTAATTGTTTTATCCCTAATTTACGGGCTGTTTGCTCAATAAAATAACCAGCTAAGAGTGTTATGTCGTGCTCGCGTTTACTAAGTGGTGGCACAGTAATAGGGTAGACACTGAGGCGATGGTATAAATCGGCTCTAAAGCGACCTTGAGCTACTTCTTCTTTTAAATTTCTGTTGGTTGCGGCAACTACGCGTACATCTACGTACTTTGGCGTGTCTTCTCCTACCGTTTGTATTTCGCCACTTTGTAGCACTCGTAATAGTTTACTTTGCATGGTCAGGGGCAGTTCGCCTATTTCATCTAAAAATAACGTGCCGCCATCAGCTAATTGAAATTTACCTTGGCGCGAATTTTGTGCGCCTGTAAAAGCCCCTTTCGCATGACCAAAAAATTCACTTTCAGCAAGGTTCTCAGGAAGCGATGCACAATTTAAGTGAATAAGCGGTTGATCTTTTCGAGCTGAATTTAAGTGAATATTACGCGCTACAAGCTCTTTCCCTACTCCTGTTTCACCTAATATAAGCACGCTAAAGTTAGATGCTGCAACGAGTTTAATTTCGTTTTTAAGTGTTTGCATTAGCGGACTTTGACCAATAATTTCACCGCCATCTCGTGTTAACGCTTCACGATTTAGTTCTTGCACTAATGCACTTGAGTGCTGTGCATGCTGTTTGTAATGGGCAAGCTCTAAAGCTGTTTTAAAGTGCGCACTACACAGTGTTTGTAAAGTATTGAGTGTATCAGCGCTTATGCTGTTAAATGCATTGGCGTTAAGGCTATCAAACGTAAGTACGCCAAGTAGCGCGTTTTTATCATAAAGAGGTAAACCTAAACATGCATGTACCGGTATGTCGCCGGTTTTAGCTAATAGCAATCCGTCGTATGGATCGGGTAGTGGGCAGTCGTGCGCAAATTGTAGCGCGAGTGTGCTTTTGCAAATAGCTTCTAGACGAGGGTGTTCTACTATCTTAAATCGCCTGCCAAGACTGTCGGACATTAATCCTTTAATTGCCAGTGGTTTTAATTGCTCACCCTGAAGCACTAATAACGCACTTGCATCACTAGGAATCACCCGCTCAACCGTTGCTAGTAATTGATCAAAGCTATGCTCGTGTAGTGTACTTTGAGCAAGCTCTAGAGCAACTTGGGTAAGGTTGAATTGCTGGTTCATGTCAAAATGACCTGTTTGTGTTCTTATGAGTTAATTTATAGTAGGTCATAAAGACTCATACTGTAAAGTGGTTTAATTTAACTTATTGAATTTAATTAATTAAATTTGTTGGCACAGTATGTGTAATAGCTAAGTAACGTAGTTAGTTACAGAGATCGCTATGAACACACTAATGCTGAATAATTTAAATAATCAAACACAGTTTAGTTCACTATACGAAACAGTATTATTTGCTGCCAATACTGCATTGGCTGTGAGTTTAGTGTGTATTACGGCAAGTACTTTAATTAGCTACCCGTTTGCTGAGTACTTTTCCATGGCGGTGCAAGTATCAGCTCATATTGGCACTATTGTTATTGCTGCTATTTTAAAAGTAAGTTACGTACTGCGCTGTGTTGCACAACATGGTTTAGGGCAGGAGGTACGATAATGCGCCCTATAAACTTAACTGAGCCAATGCCAGCACGCGTTGCTATTCATCAAGTATCTCAATGGCCATTATGGATGCTCGCTTTTAGACCTTTCTTTTTAGGCGGTGGCTTATTGGCATTTTTGTCGGTGGGGTATTGGCTACTTATTTTAACAGGCCATGCAAGTTGGCACTTATCGATACCTGCGACATTATGGCACGCGCACGAAATGCTGTTTGGCTTTGCAGGAGTTGTAGCTGTTGGCTTTTTACTTACCGCTGCACAAACATGGACAGGCATGCCGAGCATAAGTGGCAAAGCCCTTATGTGGCTTACGTTTATATGGCTTGCAGCGCGCTTAGCTTTTTTTGTGATATTGCCTGATATTACTCATTTTAATTTATATGCTGCACTTACATTACAAGTTATTTGGTGGTTAGGCGCCATAGCCGCGTTGGCTAATATGTTATTAAAAGCCAATAGCAAAAGTAACTATCCGTTTTTAGCTATTTTGGCTGTGCTTTGTGGGCTCAATGTATTGTATTTAATACTCATTTTACAGAAAAACATGCAGCTTGCACTTGGTGTGGTTGATACCGCAGTACTGGTCATTACTTTACTAGTTGGCATTGTTGCGGGTCGCGTTTTACCATTTTTTACCGCTAAAGGTCTAGGTTTAACCGCACAAGTTCGCACTCCTAAAATAGATAAAGCTGTTATGTATTTATCTATTTTGGCTATCACTTTATTTTTCATCAACAAGTTGTTTTTGAACACGATTAATCCTGCGTTAGTTGTTGCAACTGTTGCTGCGCTTCACCTGGTCAGGGCAGGTTTTTGGTGGGATAGCAAGGTATTGAGAGTGCCGTTGTTATGGTCTTTACATTTATCCTACTTAGCGTTAGGCGTAGGGTTAATGATGGTTGCATTTAGCTTTTATAGCAGTGCAATACAATTTAAAGATGCGCTGCACTTAATCACTATTGGCACAATAGGTACGATGATTTTAGCAATGATGACGCGTGTATCACATGGTCATACAGGGCGGACACTCGCTATTCCTCATTACATGGCTGTTGCTTTTGCGTTTTTGCTTGTGGCCGCTATTACTCGTTCATTACTCCCTTTTATTATTGGGCCTCACCTTGCTTGGCAAATAAGTGCTTTGCTGTGGTTAGTGGCTTTTTCATTATTTTTAATTCACTGCACACCTATATTAACGCGGCGTCGTGTTGATGGGCGTCGTGGTTAGTTCATCCATAGGAAACACATATGTTATCTGATAAAACCATTGAGATTGTAAAAAGCACAGTTCCGTTATTAGCGCAGGCGGGTACGGTTGTTACCGATCATTTTTATAAGCGTTTATTTAGCCATAATCCTGAGCTTAAAAATATTTTTAATATGGCGAATCAAGATACAGGTCGTCAGCAATTTGCACTTTTTAATGCATTGGCTGCGTATGCACAAAATATTGATAATTTAGCCGTATTAAAAGAAGCGCTAACACGTATTAATCATAAGCATACAAGCTTGAATATTTTACCTGAGCATTATCCTATTGTAGGTGCGCATTTAATTGGTACTTTAAAAGAGCTTATTCCTGAGCAATTTACTCCCGATGTTGAATACGCTTGGCGCGAAGCTTACGGCGTACTTGCTGATATTTGTATAACCGAAGAAGCTGCTTTGTATGAGCACAGTAAAAATAAACACGGTGGTTGGGCGGGAACTCGCCAATTTGAAATAACCAACAAACAGGCTGAATCAGAACTAGTAACGAGCTTTACACTTACGCCAGTTGATGGCGAAGCTGTTATTACACATAAACCAGGGCAGTATTTAGGTATTAAAGTTAAGCCAGAGGGCGCTGAATATGAAGAAATTCGCCAGTATTCTATTTCGCAAAAAAGTAACGCTAAAAACTACCGTATTAGTGTTAAAAAAGAGCTACAGCCAAAGCCTGGCATGGTGTCTAATTATTTACACTCATTAGAGCAAGGCACTATTGTTGAGTTATACCCGCCGGCAGGAGACTTCTTTTTACGCAATAACACAAACCCAGCGGTACTCATTTCAGCAGGTGTTGGGCAAACGCCAATGCTGGCTATGCTTGAAACGTTATTAAGTGACAACTCTAATCAAGAGATTATGTATTTACATGCCTGCGAAAATACTCAGCAGCATTCGTTTTCAAAATATTTAAATGAGTTAAATGCAGTTTATAACCGTTTACAAACAATGACGTGGTTTAACCAAGCGACAGAGGGCGCTGACTTTACTGGGTTAATGAACCTAAACGCAGTACAAGCACAGCTACCATTGAGTAATGGTGACTTTTACTTATGTGGTCCTGCCGGTTTTATGGCATTTATAAAAAACCAGTTACTTGAATTAGGTGTTAAAAACGAGCAGATTCATTATGAAGTGTTTGGTCCGCATCAAGACTTGTAATAACGCTTTAAAATAGAAAAAGGCGCGCAGCGATATGCTGCGCGCCTTTTTTATTAATTTATAAACATTAATAAAGTGCCTTATAACTCTTTACAGGTAACACCTTCAAGTACTGTAGTAAGCTCTTTTTTAGGATAGTAAAGCTCGCATTGGTTATTACGTAGTTGCAAAATAAACTTCTCAGATTTTATATTATGCGCGCCCATAATTACTCTGCCATCAGACCCTTTACTCATTGCATGATCAATTAGCAGTTCGCTACGTTTAGTAAATACCGAATCGGCAAGTGTTACTAATGTGCCTCCCTTAGCTTGTTGAATTGCCTGTTGTAGTGTTGTAATAACGCTGGGATTAACGCTCGTTAATATAGCGGGTTTAGCAGGCTCATTATCTACACTTTGGCATCCGCCTAAAGCGAGCAAGGTGGCTAATGGGAGTAATAATTTAGCCATTACCTTTCCTCACCCAGCGTTGGCCAAGTTAAGTCCATATTACGCTGGGTAAATTGTACCGGCATATTTAAAGGAATGAGAGATTCACGAGAGCTTGAAAAATTAGCTGGTTCTGCTTTTGCAGCAGCCGTTCTAACTGGACAACTGCCATTTTCAACATGAAATAATGCGGTGGCTAAAACGGCCTCGTCACTGTCGCCTAACTGATGATCAAAGTCGTCCTCAATTTCACAACCTTGAACATCAGCATCAAATTGTGGAGTAGGGGTTGGTGTAAAACCCGCAGCGTATTCGCCAAATCCTTTGCTATTTACGCCACTAAACTGAATAGTGTAATAGGTTGTTGCGCAGTTATGAGTTGGGGTAAAGCCATAGGGCTTACCGCAGGTTGTGTCGCCAATTAAAATAACTTCTGCGTCTATACCTTTTAAACCATTAATAAAAGCTTCTGATGCCGAACAGGTGCCTGATGTGCTTAATACATAAACCTTTGATAGGTTTAAATCAGGTAGGTTTTCACCTGTGCTAAAAAAAGTAGAGTAATCTATTTCTTCATCAATAAATGGAAAAGGCGAATCAACAGGTTGTTTATCGTTTTGTTGAGTTTGATAATAAAAGCGGTTGTTAACGTTGGCATTACCGGCAACCATATAAGCTAATTGTGCCGACAGTGCTAATAAACCACCACCGTTATATCTAAAGTCGATTACAAGCTCATCAATACCATCGGTTTTAAACTTATTTACCGCATCAATAAGTCCTTCTTGGGCAATGCTTATATGGCTATTAAATTGCATGTAACCCACGCTTGAACCATTTGCGGTTGTAATCGTTTTAACATTTTGAACAGGTGTTTGTTCAATATTACCAGCGGTTACATTAAATGTTTTTTCGGCGCCATCGTTACTGCGTACAACAATAGTATGTGAGTCGCCGTTAGTAGGACTAAATAAACCTTCGTTAAGCGTATCTACACCCGACTCTGTATTGGTATTAATGCTAACACCGTCAACTGAAAGTACAGTATCACCACGTTGAAAGCCTATTTGGCTTGCAGGTGAATCATCTTCAAGATAAGCGACGCGTAAAATACGGTCGGCTGTATCGCCAATAAACGCCCAATTTATACCGTAACCAGAAGTAACGCCCGATTGCGCTTCTTGAAAGTAATCTTCAGTAGGTTCTGAAAAATGAAAGTTATCTTTTTTTGCCCCTGAGTCGGTAAGCTGCTCTGTTTTTAATTGAGCGAAGTAATCGGCTACTGTTGTAAAGCTTTCAGGGTCGTTATCGGCAATCTCATCATACCAAAGGTAGGTTTCGTCGCTCCAAGAGCGAAGCCAGAGCTTTTCATAAAGGGCAGAACCCGCTTGATCTGGGTAGGGGTTGTTGTTATTAAAGGGATCGTTACCCGTACGAGGGGTTTCGCAAAAGTTTTTTAAATCGTTAGAGGGCTCAAATACCGCCGCTGTCCATGTTGGGCTGCTACTAACAGGTGTTGTAACTACAGGAGCAGAGTCGATACCGCCTCCGCCGCCACAACCCGTTAAAGCAAAGCCCGAAAGTGCTGCAAAAATGGCAAGCGAGGTTTTATTATTTTTAAACATAGTTAAGGACTTTCTGTAAATAAGTTGTTTAAAATATTACAACACTCGCTCGTTTATTCAACATTTATAACTTTGATTTATGTAAATGAGTGTTAAAGCTTAGAGCTTGCTCGCACTACTTGTATCTGCAAATGCTTGCTTTTTCCACGCATTAAATAACTTTTGCTGTTTATCAGAGATTTTTAAACCGTATGTTTTCTGCATGTAAGCGTAAGTGTCGGCTATACGTTTACGTGCATAGACAGGCGGTTCAACTACACGTTGCTTAAAGTTTACTTTTACTTCGCAGCGACCATACTGTGTGGCGTTTTCGCTAAGCATGCCAAAACGATAATTAGAGCGATCGGCATTAATTTCGCCAATAGCTGGCGCTAAGTTATTTATATCAGCTTCCATTTTTCTAAATTTAGCACTTACTTTACGGCAGTTTTTACGTCCGCCATCTTGCCAACATTGTAGCTGATGACCAAATTCCCACGCCGGAACAATATGTTCCCACTCAATGCGTAGTGCTCGCACATTTACTTTGCCTGAGCGGGTAAGTGTATTTCGAGGAATGTAACCACAGTTAGAAGGATCAGGAACGAGTTTTTTGCCTTCTTTTTTAATATCACAACCGCAGTAAATACTTTTGGCGTTGTCAGGGAGGGTTTTAATTAAATGTCTTTTAGCTGTTGAAAAACGGGTAAATTGTTCGGCTGATACCGAAACGCACACACAACAAGCCAGTAAGGCCAGAATAAATCGAGTCATATCCATCACAAATGTGAACTACAGGAACAGGCAGTTTAAAGCCTTGAAGATAAAAGATAAAGTTAACTTAAGGCCTGCACTTATATTACTAAAAAGTGTCCGATTAATTTTTTATTCAAAGTTATTTTCACTATTCATTTATTTCTTACTATTTATCGTATTTTAACCACACAAGATTATACGTTAAGGAGTATGCTTAAAGCTTACTCAATATGGGGATTTGGATTGCAAATGAAATTTGTTGATTATTATGCAGTGCTTGGAATATCGCCTGATGCAGACGATAAAGCGGTTAAAGTAGCTTATAAAAAGTTAGCCAGAAAATATCACCCAGATGTAAGCAAAGAGCCTCAAGCAGAAGATAAGTTTAAAGAAATAGCAGAAGCTTACGAAGTCATTCATAACAAAGAAGAACGCACTAAATACGACGAGTTACGTCGTCATCAACAAAATCGTGCTCGTCAACAGCAAGGTAATTATGGTGGTAACAATGCCTCATCGCAAAGTAATTATCAGCAAAGCGATCCTCAAACCGATCAAGAGTTTTCTGATTTTGTTAATTCAATGTTTGGCGGCGCCGGTGGATTCAATCGTTCCGGGCAGAGCAGAAGTAACGCCGCTCGCGCGCAAAAAGGACAAGATGTGGAAATAGAGTTCCCGATTTTTCTTGAAGAGACTTTAGTTGATACCGTTAAGCCTGTTGAGTTTATGTTACCGCAGCGAGATAGTAGTGGTCGTGTCTCTGAAATTAAAAAATCACTTAAAGTGAAAATTCCCGCAGGCTCAGTAAATGGCGAACGAATTCGACTAAAAGGGCAAGGCGGATTAGGGTCAGCGAACGGGCAAAATGGCGATTTGTACTTACAAATTAGTTTAGTGCCCCACCCATTATTTGATGTTGAAGGTCATAACCTAAATATAGTCGTCCCTCTTGCACCATGGGAAGCGGCTCTTGGTACAAAAATAAATTTACCTACGTTGGCAGGCAAAATCCAATTAACTATTCCATCTAATAGTCAGTCTGGTCAACGCTTGCGTATTAAAGGTAAGGGATTAATGAGTAAAAAAGCCAAAGGTGATTTATTTGCTGTGCTTAAAATTGTTAATCCAACATCTGTTGATGATACCAGTAAAAAACTTTGGGAAGAATTAGCGGAAAAAGCTCACTTTGATCCCCGTAATAACTGGAGCAAGCCATAATGCAAATTATCGTGACACAAAAAGATGATTTACTTACTAGCAAAGAGCTATGTTTGAGTAGTGATATTAGCGAAGCAATTTTATATGAGCTAGTTGAGCACAATATTGCGGTTCCAATTGAGGGGGAGCACGTTACGCAGTGGCAATTTACGGTATCTGCAGTGACCTTAGTTAAAAAAGCGGCCCGTATTCAACATGACTTTTCGTTAGATTGGTCGGCAATAGCTTTAGTTTTACAATTGCTGGATGAGCGTGATGAGTTGATTTTCGAAAACGAAATGTTAAAGCGACATTTGAGTCGATTTAAACACTTGGAATAAAATCTGCCCTTGGGTATTTCCTAGGGCTTATTTACTCTTTGGTGAGAGTGCGCTAGTTCTTAAAAACCAATATGACTACTTTGATTTATTCTTACTTTTAATTCGGATAAATCGTTTTAGTCGTATGTTTTGCATAAGTAGTAATATTCCACTTAGGCAAAAAAGTACGCTGGTTGCTGCAAAACTAATAAGCAGCGGATTATTAAAATCCTCTCGCTCATCGTAATCCATAATATGTAACATCCAAAAAAAGTCGAAAATTCGCCATAGTGTGCTGCGAACGGTGATAACTTTGCCGTTATTTTCTGACAAATACAGTGTTGTGTTAAATGTGTCGTCAAATTGTACCTGCCAAACATTGGTTTTATATCCAACTTCTCGCATACCTTGCTTTAGCAGTACAGCGCTTGTCACTTGAGCATCAATAAGTAAGTGTGCTTTAGCATTTGCGGTAATTTGTATTTTAGTTGGCGGCTCAAAGGGCCGGCCTGTTATACCGTTAAAGCTTTGCTGTTCATCTTTATTTATTACTGTAATTATAGGTGTGGTTAAAAAGTTCTCAAAAATTATTTGTGTTGGATTAACCACCTGAGGTGCAATATCGTTAAGGGAGGCAATATAATCAGCCTGCGTAAATGGGTTATTAAGAGTACGTGTTGCAAGATGCTCCCCATGAACTTTATCAAGAGGAATAGCGCTCATGACTAAACCGCCTAATAGCCAAGCTAAAATTTGTAATGTGAGCAAATAACCGAGCCATTTATGTAACTTGCGAGCATACTTAAATATTTTTTTATTCATGTTTTAGTCTTATTATTTTTAGAGGCTAGTTTATTACATTAATGGGATTAGTTACTGCGACATTTTGTCGCAGTTTAAACTATAGCTTACTGTAATCATTTAAAAATAAAAAAGATTACACTTAAATTGCTAACATGACTTATTTGTTTAATTGAGCTGAGTGTTTGATATCCAGCTAGCTTTAAACGCTAAAAAATACTTAAAAGCTGCGAAATATCTATATAAAGTGGTTAATAGAGCATAGTTGATTTGGTATAACGGTAAAACTGCGTTAAAGTTTGCAATGAAATTATTAGAGGATAAATACGAAACGATGTCGGAAATTCAATTTTTAAATGTAGATCTTGAGCTTGAATCAAAGCAAGATATTAGTTTGCTAGTGGCAGACTTGAAAAAAGTCGCGACGATTTTACATTATGACAAAGACGAATACCGTCAATTAGCGCGTATTGAAGCAACAGGTATAGTAAACACGCCTGACAAAGCAATAAACCATATATGTGAGCTTATTGAATCGTGTTCGCGTAACGCGCTAAAGCAATGGTTAAGCTGTTCACGTAGAACGTTTGATATTGGTTTTGAATCAGGCACTTCCCCTAAGTGCTTTAATCAAGCCTTAGATGCAGATACATTACTACGTATATCTGCGATTGGTGCGGGTATGGAAATTACAATTTACCCAATCGAAAAGTAACTATCTTCGCTCTACGACTGCTGCGGTCATTTTTGATACGCAGCACAGCTCATTGCGGCTATTTGTAATTTTTATTTCCCACACTGAACTACGTTTGCCAATATGAAACGCTCTTGCCGTTGCTGTTAAAGTGCCGTTGCGAGATGCTTTTAAATGACTTGCGCTAATTTCCTGCCCCACGCAGTAAAATTTTGTAAAATCGACAACAAAGTTAGCTGCATAGCTGGCAACTGTTTCGGCAAGTACAACGTTAGCACCGCCGTGAACCATTCCCATTGGGTTATGATGCTCAGGAATTGCCGGCATAGTGGCTACTAAGTAATCATCACCAATTTCAGTGACTTCTATTCCCATGGTTTTCATTAATGTTCCTTGGCCATCAATGCCTTGTTCTAACTGCTTGCACAGCTCTAAAGTGATGGGCTGGTACCAAATACTCATAATGACTCCTTTGCTTTTTTAATCATTTATAAACCTAGCGTTAGTTATATCCCTAAAATGTACACAAGTGAAATTACTTTGGCTATTTTAAGGCTTAATTTAAATTTGCGATTTTTATTTAACTGTATATACTCACAGTTAAATGTACTGTATGGAAAACCAGTTGTATGCGACCATTAACGAACCGCCAAGCTCAAATACTCGAACTAATTAAAGTTTTTATTAAAGACACTGGTATGCCTCCTACACGTGCTGAAATAGCGCAAACATTAGGTTTTAAAAGTGCCAATGCTGCTGAAGAACATTTAAAAGCACTTGCTAAAAAAGGCGCAATTAAAATGAAACCAGGTGCAAGCCGTGGTATTCAGTTAATTGAAGAAGAAGAGCCAGAACAATTAGGTTTACCGCTTATAGGGCGTGTTGCTGCTGGTTCACCTATTTTGGCGCAAGAGCACGTTGAAAGTCACTGCAAAATCGATCCATTAATGTTTAAACCGGCTGCAGATTTTTTACTACGCGTTAACGGTATGAGCATGAAAGATATTGGTATTATGGATGGTGATTTACTTGCTGTACATCGTACTCAAACCGCTGAAAACGGGCAAGTTGTTGTTGCCCGCCTAGACGAAGACGTAACTGTAAAACGTCTTGAGAAAGCGGGTCGTAAAGTATTACTTCATGCTGAAAACGACGATTTTGAATCTATTGAAGTAGATCTTGAGAATGAGTCTTTTAATATTGAAGGCTTAGCCGTTGGCGTTATAAGAAACGCTGATTGGATGTGACTTTAAAAATAGCTTTTAAACAAGCAGTTTTATAAATGCGTACTAATTAGTACGCATTTTCTGTTTTAAATTCGCACTAAAAATAGGGCATAAATAGCTCACTGACAATTTAAGCTGTAAACTTTTTTGCACTTATATTTTCCCCCTCCGAATGCGTTAAACCCCTTTGTTTTGCTCATCTTTTGAACTTCCTGTTACCTAGTTGGTTACTGATTTTTTATTAATTACTCAATATCACCTGATTGTTTTTTATACTAAAACTTGCTTGTTGTTCATTTTTTAGCTAATTATTAATGTGCTGAGCTAATAATAACTCACAGCTTTTTAGTTTTGAGAACACACAATATACACAAACCCGTTGTTGGCGCAGCAAAACCAATCAATATTAAATGAGATTGACTAAAAAAATAAAAATAACGAATTGGCGTTTAAGCCGTATGCCTCTTCGCTTTGCATTCGCAATAGCATCAAAGGAGCCGTCACATGGGTAAACTGACCTCTACCTTGTGGCTTATATTATGTGTTTTTTCGCACCCAGTTTTGGCTAACAGCCAATACAATATGCGCAAAGGCGTAACCGATATAAGCAATAATGTATATCAGCTGCACATGACCATATTTATAATATGTTGTGTGATTGGGGTGATAGTGTTCGCAATTATGTTTTGGGCACTTATTCATCACCGTAAATCTAAAGGGGCTGTACCTGCCCAATTTCACGAAAGCACTAAAGTAGAAATACTTTGGACTGCAATCCCGTTTGTTATTTTAATTGCTATGGCAGTACCAGCCACTAAAACCCTAATTGCAATGGAAGATGCCAGCAAAGCTGATCTCACTATTAAAATTACAGGCTCGCAATGGAAATGGCATTATGAATATATGGGTGAAGATGTAGAGTTTTACTCTATTTTATCTACCCCGCAAGATGAAATCGCGAATCTTGCAGATAAAAATCCTAACTACTTACTTGAGGTTGATAAGCCTCTCGTACTGCCAATAAATCAAAAAGTACGATTTTTAATGACTTCTGACGATGTTATTCACTCTTGGTGGGTACCTGATTTTGCAGTTAAAAAAGATGCGAATCCCGGCTTTATAAACGAAACATGGACGAACATAAACGAAGAAGGTACTTACCGAGGCCAATGTGCTGAGTTGTGTGGTAAAGATCATGGCTTTATGCCCGTTGTGGTGGTCGCTAAATCTGAGGCTGATTTTAAAACATGGCTTGCAGATGCAAAGCAGGCTAAACAAAAAGCAGCATTAGCAGATGCCGCATTACTTGATAAAACCCTCCCAAAAGAAGAATTAATGACTTTAGGCGAACAAGTATATATGGCCAATTGTGCTGCATGTCATCAGCCTACTGGCATGGGGTTACCGGGTGTATTTCCTGCACTTAAAGGCAGTCCTATAGTGCTTGGCGATATAAAAGATCACATTGATGTAGTTATCCATGGACGACCTGGTACGGCAATGCAAGCATTTGCCAAACAGTTATCTATAAAGCAATTAGCAGCGGTTATTACTTATAAACGTAATGCGTGGGGTAATGATACGGGTGATGTTATTCAACCGAGTCAAATACAGGCAGCACTTGATGCCAAAGTGGAGGCGAACTAATGAGTAGCATAGTAGAACAACCTAACGCCAATGAAGCTCATCATGCTCATCACCCAGCTAAGGGTTTTAAACGCTGGCTTTACACAACTAATCATAAAGATATAGGTAGTTTATATTTAATTTTTTCGCTGACCATGTTCTTAATTGGTGGTGGAATGGCCATGGTGATCAGAGCTGAATTATTTCAACCAGGTTTACAGTTGGTCGATCCTCACTTTTTTAATCAAATGACCACCGTGCATGGTTTAATTATGGTGTTTGGTGCGGTTATGCCGGCCTTTACTGGCCTTGCTAACTGGATGATACCACTCATGATTGGCGCGCCAGATATGGCATTGCCAAGAATGAATAACTGGAGCTTTTGGATTTTACCGTTTGCGTTTTTAATCCTATTGGCATCGTTATTTATGCCTGGTGGGGGTCCTGCATTTGGTTGGACTTTTTATGCACCACTGTCTACAACATACAGTAATGATAATACTGCATTGTTTGTATTTGCCGTACATATTATGGGGATTAGTTCAATAATGGGCGCAATCAATGTGATTGTAACCATAGTGAACTTACGTGCCCCAGGCATGACATGGATGAAGTTGCCCTTATTTGTATGGACGTGGTTAATTACTGCCTTTTTATTAATAGCGGTAATGCCAGTGCTTGCAGGGGCTGTCACTATGGTACTTACCGATAAGTATTTTGCGACCAGCTTTTTTGATGCCGCAGGCGGTGGCGACCCGGTGATGTTCCAACACATTTTTTGGTTTTTTGGTCATCCCGAAGTATACATAATGATTCTTCCTGCCTTTGGCATTATATCTACAATAGTACCTACCTTTTCTCGTAAAAAACTTTTTGGCTATGCCTCAATGGTATACGCCACATCCTCCATAGCACTATTGAGCTTTATTGTATGGGCTCATCATATGTTTACCACTGGGATGCCGGTCGCTGGCGAGTTGTTTTTTATGTATGCGACCATGCTTATATCGGTACCTACAGGAGTAAAAGTATTTAATTGGGTTGCCACAATGTGGAAAGGCTCAATAACTTTTGAAGTGCCAATGCTTTTTAGTATTGCGTTTATTGTGCTGTTTACCTTAGGTGGCTTTTCGGGTTTGATGCTGGCAATTACACCTGCTGACTTTCAGTACCACGATACTTATTTTGTAGTGGCGCATTTTCATTATGTATTAGTAACAGGGGCTGTATTTTCGATAATGGCGGGGGCCTATTACTGGCTGCCCAAGTGGACGGGCAATATGTTTAATATCACGCTAGCTAAATGGCATTTTTGGCTATCGCTGGTGAGTGTGAACGTATTGTTTTTTCCTATGCATTTTGTAGGGCTTGCCGGTATGCCGCGTCGAATTCCCGATTATGCACTTCAATTTGCCGACTTTAACGCAATCATAAGTATTGGTGGATTTGCCTTTGGTTTATCGCAATTGTTGTTTGTAGCTGTGGTAATTAAATGCGCGCGTGGCGGTGATAAAGTGCCTGCAAAAGTATGGGAAGGGGCAGAAGGGCTTGAGTGGGAAGTTGACTCTCCAGCGCCATATCATACTTTTTCTACGCCGCCGGTAATTAAGTAATGACACACGCACCGCTACTCAAACGTTTGGTACTTATTTGCATAGGCATGTTTGCCTTTGCCTTTGCTTTAGTACCTTTGTATGACGTGTTTTGTGATGTAACAGGGCTTAATGGAAAACCTTCGCTTGAGCAAGCAGAGCAAAGTACACAAATAGTACAAAACCGAGAAGTCGGCGTTAGCTTTACTACTCACGCACAAAGTGGTGCACCGTTTGAAGTTAAATCAAAAGAATACAGTGTAGTGGTAAAACCCGGTGCAATGCGTGAAGTAATGTTTAGTGCTAAAAATAACAGCAACCTAGATAAAGTAATGCAGGCTGTACCATCAGTCTCGCCAGGTAAAGCGGCAAAGTATTTACACAAAATAGCCTGTTTTTGCTTTGATCAGCAACCTCTAAAAGCAGGGGAAGAACTTGAATTTAAATTACTTTTTTATGTTGATACCGCACTGCCGAGCGATATTGAAGAATTAACTTTATCTTATACCGTATTTGATATTAGTGAACAGCTGGTGGCAAGTAACAACTAGCTTTTTAAACTAGTGTGAAACTAGGAGTAAATAAAATGAATCAAGAATATGAGCATTATTACGTACCTGAGCAAAGCCCATGGCCTATTGTAGGTGCTGTTGCATTGTTTTTTATTGCAGTAGGGGCAGGCTTGACTGTTATGAGTGTAGGTAAAGAAGGTGGTAGCGGGGTTTATCTGCTTTATGCCGGTATTGCTGTACTTGTGTATATGTTGTTTAGCTGGTTTAAAAATGTAATTAATGAATCGGACCAAGGTTTGTACTCAGCACAAATGGATCGCTCTTTTAGACAAGGTATGAGCTGGTTTATTTTTTCTGAAGTTATGTTTTTTATGGCCTTTTTTGGTGCGCTTTTTTATGCACGCGTATTGTCGGTACCTTGGCTTGGAGGCGCAGGCAATAATGCAATGACTAACGAGGTTTTATGGCCAACTTTCGAAGCTGTTTGGCCGCTAGTTTCAACACCTGCTGGTGAAACTACTCAAGCTATGGGCTGGCAAGGCTTACCGCTTATAAATACCTTAATACTGCTTACTTCCTCAGTTACTTTACATTTTGCCCACGTAGCGATGGAAAACAATAAACGCACTCCACTTAAAGTTTTTTTAGGCGCTACTATTTTATTGGGCGTTTGCTTTTTAGGGCTGCAAGTTGAGGAGTACATGCATGCATATAATGACCTTAACCTAACGCTAGATGCGGGCATTTACGGTAATACGTTCTTTTTATTGACTGGTTTTCATGGCATGCATGTAACGTTAGGAACCGTACTTTTATTTGTAATATTTTTACGGATATTAAAAGGGCACTTTACTAAAGATAAGCATTTTGCTTTTCAAGCAGCTGCTTGGTATTGGCACTTTGTTGATGTGGTGTGGCTGTGTTTGTTTGTATTTGTATATGTGCTGTAGCGTTTATTGGCGAATTATTTGCTTTAATAAAACCAAGTTTAAGCGCTGCAATAACAACAACTAAAACAACGACCGAAAACAATACGCGACGACCTAAAAAGTGAGACATAGGTCGTCCCCCAGTTTTCCCTGACACCATAATAAACAATGCTCTAAATAAGTTAAAAAGTATAAATATTAACAACAGTACGATAATAATTTTAATAATCACTGAGTTGACCCTTTATGCAGTTAGTTTTATGGTACAAACAAAAGCTTAGTTCACTAATCACACTTTGTATGGTTGTGGTTGTTGTACTTGTGTGTGTGCGACTAGGATTTTGGCAGTTGGAGCGGGGTGAGCAAAAACAGCAGCAACTAACCGCTATTGCTAAGCAACATACTCGTGGTGTGATGAGTTGGTCTCAATTACATAACCTGCCTGATAGCTGGAACAAAACAGGTGTATTGGTTGAGTTAAAAGGGCGGTTTGTACAAAACCAATATTGGCTTTTAGATAATCAAGTTTATAACGGACAAGTAGGGTACGACCTACTTGCTTTACTAAAGCCAGCCAGCGAAGAAAAAGTGATTTTAGTTAATTTAGGATGGGTAAAAGCTCCTATATCTAGAGATACACTGCCAAAGGTTACTCTGCCTACAGGTGTTTTTATTCTTAAAGCGCAAATAAAAGAAAATAACCTAAGTAGCTTTACGCTTGAAGATAAAACTATAAATAACGACTTGCCTACAAGAATCCAATCTATCGACTTGAATATGCTGAACACTCAAAGCCAGCAATCATTAATTAATTTTATGGCTTACAGACAAGGTACTGGTGATGAGATTGCAACACCTCATTATGAGGCAGTTGTTATGAGCCCTCAAAAGCATAATGCCTACGCTGTGCAATGGTTTTTAATTGCTATTGCATGTGCTGTTGTGGCTATTTTTGCGAGTAAAAAAAGGACACATAATGAAAAATAACCCCCTTGTGTTGTTTGTGGGCTGCTGCGCTATCCCATTAATTTTGGCATATGGCGCATTAAAGTTTGATTGGTTGCCTACTGCAATTACTAATAATGGCGAGTTTTTAAGGCAAGAAATAAAACTTAAAAATTGGCCGCAAAATAATCCCAAGCAATGGACTATCGCACTTAATTATTCAAACGAATGTAACACCCCATGCAGCGAACAACTCAATGCACTTAATAATTTATATGTGGCACTTGGTAAAAACCAAGGCAAGGTTGATATGGCTGTAATGGGAAGTCCCTACAATAAAAACCTACCATGGAAAATTATTACCGAGCAACAGAGTTTAAATCCTGCAAGTTTGTATTTGATTGATCATATGGGGTTAGTGGTACTTGAATATCCCTTTAAGGTCGAGCCACAAGAAAACCGTTTAGTACAAAAAGGGTTATTAAAAGATCTAAAAAAATTACTTAACTATTCTCGTTCTAGCTAACTAAGTTGAGCTTAAGTTGGAGTATCTGATGTATAAAAATTATAAAAACTTAGTATTAATAACAGGATTACTCGCTTTGATTGTAGTTGCTTTAGGTGCGTACACCCGCTTAAGTGATGCAGGTTTAGGGTGCCCCGATTGGCCTGGTTGTTATGGTTTTTTAACGGTACCTAAGCATGAGGCTGACATAGCCTTAGCAACTCAAAGCTACCCCGATATGATGTTCGAAACCGCAAAAGCGTGGAAAGAAATGATTCATCGCTACTTTGCAGGTGCTTTAGGCTTACTTATTTTAGGTTTATTTGTGTTGGCTTTTTTAAAACGCCAATATCCAACTACGCCAGTTAAATTGCCTTTGGCTTTACTTCTACTAGTGGTGTTTCAGGCTGCTCTTGGTATGTGGACAGTAACCATGAACCTTCAGCCGCTTATTGTAATGGGCCACTTATTAGGTGGCTTTAGTATTTTGTCACTTATAACGCTTTTATATTTACGGCTAACCGCAAAACCTATTATGGGTGGCGATAGCGGCGCAAAACGCTATTTCGGTTTAAGTTTAGTAGCGCTCAGTGTATTAATTATCCAAATTGCACTTGGTGGTTGGCTGGCTGCAAATTACGCCGCTCCACATTGTAGTGGTTTGCCATTGTGTAATTACGCACAACCGTTTTCATTGAGTAGCGTATTTCAATTACCACTTGAGCACAGTAATTATGAGTTTGGTGTGTTATCGCAGCAAGCGCGTATGTCTATTCATTTATTACATCGCATTTGGGCACTCGTTACTTGCATTGTTCTGGCGTTAATTATGTGGAAAATATACAGCCAAGCGCACTCTAAAAAAATTAAAAATTGCGTTGTGAGTGTATTACTTGTTTTGCTTTGCCAAATTAGCTTAGGGCTTATTTTAGTACATTGGCATATCCCGTTGGGAGTTGCACTGGCGCATAACTTGATGGCAGCCATACTGTTATTAAGCATAGTTAGGTTGTGTTATTACCTAAAATCACGCACATAAAGGGGAAATATGATGGCACTTATAATAGATAAAAAAATACTGCTACCCGTTAATACTCAATCGCTAATTTCGCGTACTCATAGTTTGCTGCAAGACTACTTAGCAATTAGTAAATTTAAAGTGGTAGCTATGTTGGTGCTAACAGCTTGGGTTGGTTTAGCGCTGGCTCCCGATGTAGGGCGCGGTATGGTCGTACAGTTTATTAGCTTGTTAGGTATAGGGCTACTTTCTGCTGCTGCAGCGGTTATTAATCATGTAGTTGATAGCGAGATAGACTCAAAAATGGCACGGACTCGTCATCGCCCTGTGGCTAAAGGGCGTTTAAGTAAAACACATGCGCTTAGTTTTGCAGCTGTTATTGGGGTTGCTGGTTTTATTATGCTAATGGTGTGGGCTAATACCTTAACCGCTATATTAACGTTATTTGCATTGGTAGGTTATGCATTTGTTTATACATCATTTTTAAAGCGTGCTACACCGCAAAATATTGTTATAGGTGGGTTGGCTGGCGCAATGCCTCCATTATTAGGTTGGGTGTCAGAAACAAACCAAATGGCAGCAGCCCCTTGGTTACTTGTAATGATAATATTTACCTGGACTCCGCCACACTTTTGGGCGCTGGCTATAGCACGAAAAAGTGATTACGAACGCGCTAAAATCCCTATGTTACCAGTAACCCATGGAATCGACTTTTGTAAAACGTGCGTCGTTGCTTACTCTGTTTTACTCGCTGTAGTTTGCGTATTGCCTTATTTAATTGGTATGTCTGGATTAATCTATTTGATAGGTGCATGTGTATTAAATGCAGTGTTTATATATAAAGCCGTCAAATTAAAAATTGCTGGAAATGATGAGACTGCAATGGACTTATTTCGTTTTTCGATTATTCATTTAATGGTACTCTTCGTAATCTTATTTATAGATAAATGGCTCCCTTTATGAAGCAGTTATGGCTTGGATTAATCGTTGTTTTAGTTTTGTTTTTATCGGCATGTTCAAACGAAAATAGTCCGCCAGATGTCGATGCATTAGTTTACGAAAATGCAAAGCCACTGTCTGATTTTACGCTAAACGATCAGCGCGGTGAATTAGTGACTAAGCAACAATTTGTAGGACAGTGGAATTTAGTATTTTTAGGCTATACAAGCTGTCCAGATATTTGTCCATTAACACTTGCTAAGTTAAATGCTGTTTATAAAAACTTACAAGCAGATTATCCGCTGCAAATTTGGTTTTTATCGGTTGATCCAAAACGCGATACACCAGCTAAACGAAAGCAATATATAGATTACTTTAACCCAGACTTTTTAGCTGTATCAGGGGAACATAAACACCTTTTTCCTGTTGTTCGAGAGCTTGGTTTAATTTACGCCATTAGCGATAGTAGTGAATCAGAATATGCTGTTGATCATAGTGCCTCGGTCGCTATGGTTGATCAAAATGGAGCCGTTAGAGCTATTTTTAAACCAGAATTTAAACAAGGTAGTGTGCCATTAATTAATGCGACGACTTTAACGCAAGAGTTTAAAAAAATAGCTGATTACTATAAAAACTAGTTTTTTACTTTTTACCAATTTTAAAGGAGCTTTAGGCTCCTTTTTTTGTATTTTAACGACAGGTTAAATTTAATTAAGCATTTTATGGCAATTTTAATAACTAGGGCTAAGCTTTTGTTATGAATTGAATTGACAGGGAATGCACTTACTAAATGCTAAAACTTCCGAGCGAACTTGCTATTACGCAAGTTGAAACACTACATCAAGACTTACTACACGAACTCAATAGCAACGATGATATCTGTCTTGATATTAACGATGTGATTTCTGCTGATACTGCCTCAATTCAACTTTTATGCGCCTTACAAAAACACCTACTTACTATACAGCACAAAATAATATGGGTAGGCAGTAGCGAGGCCTTAACGCATACAATTAATAAACTTGGCTTAAGCCAATACTTAACAACCGAAAGTAAAAGTTAGGGGTATATATGAAAAGAATTTTAGCGGTTGATGATTCAGCATCGATGCGTCAAATGGTGAGCTTTACATTAAAAACTGCCGGGTTTGATGTAACCGAAGCTAAGGATGGCAGTGAAGCTCTCGCTATTGCCAAGCAACAAGACTTTGATGCCGTGATCTCAGATGTAAACATGCCAATAATGGATGGAATTACATTAATACGAGAGCTGCGTACTTTACCGAGTTATAAATTTACACCACTACTGATGCTTACTACAGAGTCGGGCTTAGAAAAAAAGATAGAGGGTAAAGCTGCTGGTGCAACAGGTTGGATTGTAAAACCATTTAATCCCGATCAGCTACTAGCGGTAATTAAAAAAGTTATTCGCTAAGGAGCGCAGTGTGAGTATAGATTTAAGTCAATTTTTTGAAGTTTTCTTTGAAGAGAGTTTTGAAGGCCTAGATACCATGGAGGCTGAGCTATTAAACTTAGTGCCAGGTGAGGAAGATTTAGAAACTATCAACACTATTTTTAGAGCTGCTCACTCAATAAAAGGAGGCAGTGGCACTTTTGGCTTTAGCTCCGTTGCTGACTTTACTCATGTACTTGAAACACTACTGGATCAAATTCGCCAAGGTGAACGAGAGCTTAGTACCGAGCATGTCAATTTATTACTCAAAGCTGTGGATTGCTTGCGCGCTTTACTTGCTGCACTTCAAGGTGAGCAAGAGCCAGATTTAACTGAGGCAGATTTGTTAAAAGTACAATTTGAACATGTACTTGGAATGAAAAACGAAACACAAGAGAATAAACCTCAAAGCTGTGAAGAGCAAACAAGTAGTAACACCTATCAAATAGACTTTAAACCCCATCATCATTTATTTAAAACAGGAAACGAGCCACTGTATATGATCAGTGAGCTTGAAGAGCTAGGTGAGTTAGAAACCACAGTATTTTACGATGAAGTTCCAGAAATCACCGATTTAAGTAGTGATGAATGCTTTTTACATTGGCGCTTTTTTTTAGATACTAGCCATGATGAAAAAGCCATAAAAGAAGTATTTGAATGGGTAGAAGACGATGCCGACATAAAAATTGAATTATGCGGAGGCTTATTTGGCAATGATGAGCAAATACAACCTAATCAAGGTGAGATATCTAAAGCTGTTGAGCTTGAAACATCCGATTTAATAAAAGTAGCTGAGCTACCTAGTAAGCCAAAGCAACCCGCTGCTAATAAAGATAAAAAACCTGCAAGTACACCAGAATCTACCTCCATTCGAGTTGGTATTGATAAAGTTGATTCGTTAATAAATATGGTAGGTGAACTTGTTATTACACAAGCGATGCTCAATCAGCTTAGCGAACAAGAAATCACACCAGCCACAATCACTTTACTACAAGAAGGTCTAGCGCAACTTGCCCATAATACGCGTGATTTACAAGAAAATGTGATGCGCATTCGTATGCTGCCAATAAACTTTGTATTTAGTCGTTTTCCTCGATTAGTGCGAGATATAGCGCAAAAACTAAATAAGCAAGTTGAGCTAAAGTTGATTGGAGAGCAAACCGAGCTTGATAAAACAGTAATGGAAAAAATATCCGATCCTATGGTGCATTTAGTGAGGAACTCACTTGATCATGGATTAGAGACTGTTGAGCAAAGACTGGCGGCAGGTAAAGATCCCGTTGGCACAGTAACCTTAAATGCGTTTCATCAGGGTGGAAACATTGTTATTGAAATAATGGATGATGGGCAGGGGTTAAATACAAAAAAAATAAAAGAAAAAGCCATCGCTAACGAATTAATCTCAGCTGATAACCATCTCAGTGACGATGAAATAAATGAGCTTATTTTTATGCCCGGCTTTTCGACAGTGGATGAGGTAAGTGACTTATCTGGTCGTGGAGTTGGGATGGATGTAGTTAAGCGAAATATTCAATCATTAAATGGCTCAGTAGAGGTAACCTCAGCGCCCGGTGTTGGTTCTACGTTTACTATTAGATTACCACTTACTCTCGCTATTTTAGATGGGCAATTAGTTAAGGTGGCTCAGCATACTTATATTATCCCGCTCATTTCTATTGTGGAATCTCTGCAAATTGATATTGCTAAAGTGAGTCGAGTGGGTAAAAACCTTGATGTATTGAGGCTTCGGGACGAATACATTCCTATTTTAAGGCTCTACGATATTTTTAATCATAAAAATGCCATTGAATCACTCGATAAAACGCTGCTTGTTGTTGTAGAAACAGATAACCAAAAGGTGGGTTTATTAGTTGATGATTTACTGTCTCAACAACAGGTTGTTATTAAAAGTTTAGAGGCTAACTATCATAAAGTTGATGGCGTATCGGGAGCCACTATTTTAGGCGATGGGCGTGTATCGCTGATTGTGGACATTAGCGGCTTAATAAAGCTCTCAGGTTTAAAAAAACCAGGTAGCCAAGAATTAACGATTGAAACGCAAGCCACTTTGGAGGCGTTATGAGCTCAGAGCAAAGCCAGTTAAGTAATCAATTAAATCTTCAGCAACAGCAAGGTGTAAAACAGTTTTTAACTTTTATTATGGCTGATGAAGAATACGGCGTTGATATTTTAACAGTACAAGAAATTCGCAGTTGGGAAGAAATTACAGTACTGCCCAATGCGCCTGAATTTGTAAAAGGCGTTATTAATTTACGTGGAACAATAGTGCCAATTATTGATTTACGGTTGCGCTTTGGATTACCAAGTGTCGACTATGGGCCATTAACGGTGGTTATCGTTGTCAAAATAGAATTTGAACTAGGTAGTAAAATTATAGGTGTTGCTGTTGATGCCGTTTCTGATGTTTACAGTATTGCGGAGCAAGATGCGAAAGCTGTTCCTAGTTTATCTGAGTCGAATAATTGTGAATATGTAGCTGGGTTGGTGAATGTTGGTGAAAAAATGGTAGCGCTAATTGACCTGCAAAAAACAATGAATATTTAGCAAATAGAAACTAAATGAATAATAAACTTAAAGGTGGTGATGAGCATGGGATGGTTTAGTAATCCAAAGCAGTCAAAATCAAGTAATGATTTAATTGTAGACGCATTGAATAAATCATTAGCGGTGATTGAGTTTGAACCTAACGGAAAAATAATTACTGCAAATATGAATTTTCTAAACGCGATGGGCTATCGCCTTGAAGAGGTTCAAGGCCAGCATCACTCTATGTTTGTTGACCCAGATGAAGCTCAGGGCAACGATTATAAGAACTTTTGGCAACGCCTGCGTAATGGCGAGTTTATCTCAGATGAGTTTAAGCGTAATGCAAAAGGTGGAGCTGAGGTATGGATCCAAGCAACTTATAACCCAATTGTTGATGAGCAAGGGCAAGTATTAAAAGTAGTTAAATTTGCCACCGACGTGACCGAGCAAAAGTTAATAGCAGCAGAAGCCTCAGGGCAAATTAGTGCTATAAGTAAATCTCAAGCGGTTATCGAGTTTAATTTAGATGGCACTATTATTGATGCCAATGATAACTTTTTAAATGCACTTGGTTATCAACTTAGCGAGATTAAAGGTCAGCACCATAGGCTTTTTATTGAACCCGAACATGCAAATAGTATCGAATATAAAGAATTTTGGGCCAAACTAGGTCGTGGTGAATTTGATTCAGGGGAATATTTAAGAATAGGGAAGCAGGGTCAGGAGGTTTGGATTCAAGCATCTTATAACCCAATTTATGATATGAACGGCAAGCCGTTTAAAGTGATTAAATACGCATCTGATATTACTGAACAAAAAGAGCTTGAAAAAGCATCTCGCAAAGCAGCCGATTTAGCAAATGCGCTTAAAGTTTGCCAAGCGAACGTAATGATTGCTGATGAAGACCTTAATATAGTATTTGTGAACGATCGTGTTCAGCAAATGCTAAAAGTCCGCGAAAAAGAATTACAAACTGTATTACCAAGCTTTTCTGTTGATAATTTAATTGGCACCTGTGTTGATGATTTTCATAAGCACCCTAATCATCAGCGCGATTTATTAAAAAATCTCGATAAGCCTCATAAAGCCGAATTACTTTTAGCGGGTGTCACTTTCACCTTGATTGCTTCACCTTGGATTAGCCAAGATGGAAAGCATTTAGGCACCATTGTTGAGTGGGAAGATAGGACCAATGAGGTTGCGCTTGAAAAAGAAATAGCCGAAC
Source organism: Pseudoalteromonas sp. SWYJZ19 (assembly GCF_015864375.1). Lineage (NCBI taxonomy): Bacteria > Pseudomonadati > Pseudomonadota > Gammaproteobacteria > Alteromonadales > Pseudoalteromonadaceae > Pseudoalteromonas > Pseudoalteromonas sp. SWYJZ19. Next base: position 68,666 of record NZ_JADYXI010000019.1, on the reverse strand, counting down.
TTATTAGCGCTGCAGGTAATGGCGAATTAGATACAAGAGTCGCGGAAGAAGGCAAGGAAGGATTCTTTTTACGTTTGGCTCAAGGGCTAAATAGCTTAGTTAAAATAGTTGATGATGCAGTTGCTGACACGGGCAGTATGCTCGATGCGATGGCAAATGGTGATTTATCAAAACGAGTTGAAAAAGAATATAAAGGCTCATTTGATAAACTCAAACGCGATGCTAATGCTACGGCAGATAAGTTAACGGAAGTGATTAATCGCATTAATTCATCGGCAACGCTTGTAGCCAGTGGTGCAGAGGAAATCTCTCAAGGTAATGCTGATTTAAGCCAACGTACAGAAGAGCAAGCCTCGTCACTTGAAGAAACAGCGTCGAGCATGGAAGAGATGACTAGCACCGTTCGCCAAAATGCTGATAACGCAAAAGTGGCAAACGATTTAGCAGAAGAAACATGCGAAAAGGCGATTCAAGGTGGTGAGGTTGTAAATAGAGCAGTTACGAGCATGTCGGCAATTAATGAGTCGAGCAAGAAAATTGCAGATATTATTGGTGTCATTGACGAAATAGCATTTCAAACTAACTTATTAGCGCTTAATGCTGCAGTAGAGGCTGCAAGGGCTGGTGAACAAGGTCGAGGCTTTGCGGTTGTTGCAGGTGAAGTTCGTAATTTAGCACAGCGCTCTGCAGGCGCAGCGAAAGAAATTAAAGAGTTAATAAGAGATAGTGTAGGCAAAGTAGCTGATGGCTCTCAATTAGTTAATGAGTCGGGCGCTACACTTAAAGAGATTGTTGTATCGGTACAAAGAGTGACGCAAATGATTTCTGATATTACAGAGGCATCTGAGGAACAAAGTGCGGGTATTGAACAAGTTAATACCGCCATCTCACAGATGGACGAAATGACGCAACAAAATGCCGCCTTAGTAGAGCAAGCCTCTGCCGCTGGCGAGTCTATGGCTGAGCAAGCTAATGAGATGCGCCAACTACTCAACTTTTTCTCAATAGGTCAGCAAGAGATGGCGATGATTTCGCCGACTATGCGCACACCTAAATTATCTCATAAGTCGCAAAGCAGTTTTGTAAGTAATAAACCCAAAGGCGATAACTTTGTAGACTCTGCTGATGAATGGGAAGAATTTTAACAACCAATCTTCTTATATACCTCGCTGAATACATAATCACAGCGAGGTATTATTTGGCAGGCTAAATTGAGAGCGAACAATGAAAGAGTTTTTGTGTACCGACCGCGACTTTAAAGAAATTGCCAGTTTAGTTTATAGCGCATGTGGAATTGTATTAGGTGAGCATAAGCGAGAGATGGTTTATTCACGCTTAGCAAGACGTATTAGAGAGCGAAAACTAACTGACTTTAAAGCCTATTTAGAGTATTTAAATAGCCATAAAGATCAGGAGTTTGATGCCTTTATTAATGCAATAACAACTAACTTAACGTCTTTTTTTCGTGAAATACACCACTTTGAATTTATAGAATCTGAGCTTGTACCTGCTCTCTTAAAGGCAAATAAAAATAGTAAGCGAGTAAGAATCTGGTCTGCAGGTTGCTCAACAGGAGAAGAGCCCTACAGTTTGGCGATGACTTTAAATAATGCATTTCCGAGCAATTGGGATGTAAAAATACTAGCAACCGATTTAGATTCTAATGTATTGGCAAAAGCACAAAAGGGTATTTACACCGCAGCGAATGTTAACGGCTTAGATGACGTGCAACTTAAGCGTTGGTTTTTAAAAAGTAAAGACGGTGAAAACTATAAAGTTAAAGATAGGCTAAAAGAGTCTATTTCATTCAAGCGTTTAAACTTATTGCAAGATTGGCCAATGAAAGGATCATTTGATCTTATTTTATGTCGTAATGTTGTTATTTACTTTGATAAAGAAACAAAAGATCAGCTTTTTAAGCGTTACGCCAATATATTAAATGAACAAGGTTATTTGTTTTTAGGTCACTCAGAAAGTATGGGAAAAGAGCATACGCAATTTAAAAATTTAGGGAAAACTATGTACCAAAAGGGACAAAATGCACGCAGAGTTTAGGCCGGTATTACCTAACTTTGAACATATTAAACGATATTGGGACTCGGGCCGAGGTAGCGTTGTTGCTAAAGTGCTTCCGGGTGAGTTTTATGTTTCTAAAAATAATGAGCTGATCTCTACAGTTCTGGGTTCGTGTATTGCGGCTTGTGTTTACGATGAAGTACTAGGGATTGGGGGCATGAATCACTTTATGTTACCAATTCAAAAGGGAGTAGAACTTAAGAATGCGCATAGTTTAAGTTGTCGGTATGGCAATTGGGCTATGGAGTATCTTATAAACGAAGTTTTAAAAAATGGTGCATCTCGCCGTAACCTAAAAGTAAAACTTTTTGGTGGGGGTAAAATTATTAGTGCGATGACTGATATAGGGCTGGGTAATATTAGTTTTGCAGCGGCGTATATTAAAGAAGAGGCATTAAATCTAGTTGCCCACGATATGGGTGGACCATGGCCACGAAAAATATTTTTTCATCCGAACACCGGTAAAGTTCATATGAAAAAACTTAAAAACCTACATAATAATACGATTGAAAAACGCGAAGTCCGTTACTTACAAAACCTTAAAAAGCAAGAAGTAGTAACTGATATAGAGCTGTTTTAGGAGTATGCATGATTAAAGTATTAATAATTGACGACTCCCCCTTAATTAGGCGTTTACTCACTGAAATATTACAGCAAGCTAAAGATATTACGGTAGTGGGGAGCGCTGAGGATCCCTACGAAGCTCGCGAAATGATAAAAAAGTTAAATCCTGATGTATTAACGCTCGACGTAGAAATGCCAAAAATGGATGGCATTAGTTTTTTAAAAAACTTAATGCGATTAAGACCAATGCCAGTAGTGATGATTTCAACACTGACCCAAAAAGGCTCTCCTATTACACTCGAGGCACTCGAATTAGGGGCTGTTGATTTTATAGCTAAGCCTACTAATAACGTAAGAGAGCAATTGAGCCAATATGCATCACTTGTTCAACAAAAGGTGCGAATAGCTGCTGGAGCAAGAGTAAGAAGCTATAAAAAAACGGTCGTCACAAATGAGCCTATTAATACCCATTCTCAATTTTTACTTAATAAAGTAATTGCGATAGGTGCTTCAACGGGTGGTACTGAGGCTATCAAAGAAGTACTTATTAAAATGCCACAAAATTGCCCGCCCATTGTAATTACTCAGCATATTCCTCCTGTGTTTAGCGCCTCATTTGCTGAGCGAATGAATCGTACATGCACGATAAATGTGAAAGAGGCTGAACATGGCGATAAGCTTAGCACTGGCTGGGCTTATATAGCACCAGGTGGTTTTCATTTAAGTATTAAAAAGCGAGGTGTTAGCTTGTATTGCCAGCTTGATGATGGCGAGCCGGTTAACAGACATAAACCTGCGGTAGATGTGCTGTTTAACTCATTAGTTGAGACAGGAGCTAAAAACGTAGTTGCAGCCATACTAACAGGGATGGGGAGTGATGGCGCAAAAGGATTACTTGCACTAAAACAAAACGGTGCGTATACCTTGGCTCAAGATGAGTACTCATCGGTGGTATGGGGTATGCCTAAGGCTGCCGCTGAGTTAAATGCAACGGACGAGATAGTTGCGCTGGATAAAATAACCCAGCGACTATTACATCAGGCAGTTAAGGTTTAGGCGCTTCAATTACCCAAGGCTGCGAAAACCAAAAATAATCACCAGGGCTAGAAATAGAAGGGGCCGTACAATTAAAACGAGATCGCCCTTTATTAAGCACCTTTGGTGAGGTTATTTCGACTGTATTTTTATTTACCCATTTTAAATCTGCTTGGCCTACGCTTGATACGTAACAGGCAAATTGGCTTTTATGAAAGTCACCCATTTTAAATTCAATTGTGAGCGTGGGTGGATTTTGTTGTGTAACGCTATCTTGATAAGTTAAATTGGTGATATTAAATGCGCGTGAGTTAAGCTTAGTAATAAGAGTTTCTAGTTTGCTGTAAAAGCCTGATGCAGGAAAACGCGGTAAGCGGCTAAAATTAGAGTCTTTATTTACAGCGCCGGAGTGCTGACCAATACCCACAAAACCAAGCTCTGTCACAAGTGCTTGCAGCTCGTTATTAAACTCACCATACGGGTATGCTAAGTATTTATAGTCGTGGCCTATTTCTTCTTTTATACGCTTTTGAGAGCTAATAATATCTTGCTTAATACGTGATTGCCATTGTGCATCGGTTTCGTTTTCAAGCTTAAGGTGTAAGTAATCATGTTGTCCGCTATGATTGGCTATTAATGCCCCTTTTTTAGATAATTCTTTGAGCTTATCCCACCCCATTACGTAGCTCATGCTCTCGTCTATTAATTTAGGATTTACAAAGATAGTGTACGGGTAGCCAAACTTTTCTAAAATAGGCGCGGCTTGTTCATAGTTATTGTTATAACCATCATCAAAGGTGATGGCGACAGTTTTATCAGGTAAGGTTTCACCTTGCTGAAGTGCGCTTATTAACTCATTAAGAGGAATAACGTTAAAGTTGTGCTCTTTTAAATAGCTCAAATGTTTAGTGAATGTATTGGCGCTAACGCTCGTTACAGCGGGTAGGGTTTCACTAACATGATGATACTGTAAAATAACGGCTGCTTGAGCCCGCACAGATACACTAATGAGGATAAATAATACTAAATGAAACAATTTCTTATACATAATAAGGCACACCATAAAAGCTTGCTGTTGTTAGCGGGTCCGATGATACTATCAAATATCACAGTGCCGTTGTTAGGAATTGTTGATACCGCTGTAATTGGGCACTTAGGAAGCGCTCATTACTTAGCGGGTATTGCCCTTGGCTCTGCAGTTATATCTATTTTATTTTGGCTGGCTGGTTTTTTAAGAATGAGCACCACGGGGCTCGTGGCACAAGCATATGGAAAAAACGATTTAACCCAACTTGCCGCTCTACTTAAACGAAGCTTATTGCTTGCAAGCGCAGTGGCTGTGCTATTAATTGTGTTATCCCCATTAATAAAGCACGCTATTGCTTACCTCTCCGCCGCCAATAGCGATGTACTTATCCAAGCGTATCAGTATTTTAGCATTCGTATTTTTAGTGCTCCAGCAGCATTGTGTAATTTAGTGTTACTGGGTTGGATGCTTGGTGTGCATTATGGTCGAGGCCCATTTTATTTATTACTCGTCACTAATATCGTTAATATAGTACTCGATATTTATTTTGTTGTTTATTTAGATTGGGCAGTTGCAGGCGCTGCGTGGGCTTCACTTATTGCTGATTATACGGCTTTAGTATTTGCACTGTTTTTAGTGGTTAAACTAGCTAAAAAACAAGACATTGATCTAAATGTACCGAATTGGTTGAGTATTAGCAAAATGGCTGAATTATTGAGTTTGAATAGAGATATATTTATTCGCTCTTTAATACTGCAATTATGCTTTAGTTTTATGACGTTTTACGCAGCGCGTATAGGCGAAACCACATTAGCTGCTAATGCTGTTTTACTTAACTTTCTAATGTTGGTGAGTTTTGCTCTTGATGGCGTTGCTTACGCGTCTGAGGCAAAAGTAGGGCAAGCTAAAGGCCAAGGAAGCGTTAAAAATATAGAGCTTTGGGTTAAAATAAGTGTATTTTGGGGCATGCTTTTTGGCGTCTTATATAGCGCTTTTTTTGCATTATTCGGCAGCGGTATAATCAAGCTTTTAACCAATGTGCCAGAGGTTATTCAAGAGGCAACACACTATTTACCATGGCTAATAGTGTTGCCTATTTTGGCCATGAGTTGCTTTTTGTTTGATGGTGTTTTTGTAGGGCTTACGCGAGCAAAGAACATGCGTAACAGTATGATACTTTCAGCTGGAGTTGGCTTTTTTGGTGTGTTTTGGGTGTTTATAGACTTGCAAAATAACGGGTTATGGCTGGCTATGAGCTGTTTTATGTTAATGCGCGGGGTTACATTAATAATTAAATATCACCACTTAAAAATAAATAATCAGCTACTGGATTAAACTAATACTAATCTGCTTATATATGGGGTCTATTTAACGATAAGGAAATTGCGCTAGAACTAGGCAAAAATTTTTGTATCTAGTTGTTCTAAATAAAAAATTTTTAACAACGTTATAGAGTGATTTAATTCGATAAATTGCCCAAATATATATGGAGGTTGGTATAAATAAATGGTTTATTTCCAGAGATCGGGGTCGTGGTGTTTAGGGCCCATATCTTTTAAAACTTGTGAAAAACGATTAGCAAAAATACCGCAGTAGCCCCAACCGGCAAAAAATAATGCGGGGAGTAAAATTATAACGCCAATTATTTGTAAGCTGTAGTGAGTGTAATACCCAATAGATATGAATATCACGGCTAGCACAAACAGTGCTAAGCCGCGAAAAAAGCGCTTTAAGCTCAGCTTAGGGTTGCTCCCTAAGCGATAAATAAGCTGCTTTAGCATTTAGAAGGCCTAATAGTAAGAGTGATCGCCCGCTTCGTGCTCTGTTATATCAGCAACACCGGTGATTTCTTCAAACTTAGCTATCATTTCTTTTTCAATGCCTTCTTTTAGCGTTACATCGATCATAGAACAACCGTTACAACCACCACCAAACTGAAGTATAGCAATACCTGCAGCTGTAATTTCAACAAGGCTTACTTGGCCACCGTGGTTAGCAAGTTGTGGATTTACTTCGGTTTCTAGCATGTGCTGTACACGTTCGTTTAACGATGCATCGTTACCTATTTTACGCGCCTTTGCATTTGGTGCTTTTAGCGTTAACTGAGTACCCATTTTGTCGGTAACAAAATCGATTTCAGCTTCTTCTAAAAATGGAGCACTTTCAGCATCTACAACGGCATCAAAACCGTTAAAGTTTAGGCGAATATCGCTCGCTTCTACAGCGTCTTCTGGACAATAAGACACACCACATTCCGCTTGTGATGAACCAGGGTTTACAACAAACACACGAATATTGGTTTGTTGTGATTGATCTGCTAATAGTTTAGCAAAATGCGCTTGCGCTGTTTCGGAAATAGAAATCATAAAACCATCTATACTTGACTAAATTACTCGGATACTGCGTATCATACTCCGCTCATCGTGTTGCGGCTAGTGTTGAGCGTAAAAAGTTGGCATCTATTTTAAGCAATGGTAGCGTGCAAACAACGAACATTTTTTGAGTGATTTATATGCGTTTGGTATTAACATTAATGGTGGTGTTGCTTAGCTTTTCAAGTGTAGCTAAGCCACTTTCGTATTATTTTGAACAAGATGTAAAATTTGACCCTTCAATTCCTACTCCTGAGCAAGTACTCGGTTATGAAGTAGGAGAGTGGCACGTGAGACACGATCAGCTCGTACGTTATATGGAAATACTTGCTGATAAAAGCGACCGTATAAATTTTGAGGTGATTGGCCGCACGCATGAACAACGCCCGTTAGTAATGCTAACAATTACTGCTGCTGATAAGTTATCAAGCATAGAGCAGACACGCCAAGCTCACTTAGCACACTTAAGTAATAACAGTAGTAAAGCACAAGACGATCCTGCCGTTGTATGGATGGGTTATAGCGTTCATGGTAATGAGTCATCAGGTAGTAACTCATCATTGCTGGTGGCTTATTATTTAGCTGCTGCACAAGGTACTGAAATAGATGAGCTATTAAATAACACGGTTATTTTACTCGACCCTTCACTTAATCCTGACGGGCTTGCTCGTTTTGCTAATTGGGCCAACAGTAACCGAGGCATGAATTTATCAAGTGACCCTAAAACCCGTGAGCATGTTGAAAACTGGCCTAGCAGCCGTACTAACCACTATTGGTTTGATTTAAATCGCGATTGGCTACTGCTACAGCATCCTGAATCGCGTGCACGTATTGCTAAATTTCATCAGTGGAAACCAAATATTTTAACTGACTTTCATGAGATGGGTCCAAACAGCAGTTACTTTTTTCAACCAGGTATTCCAAGTCGTAAGCACCCTATAACACCTGATGAAAATGTTACCTTAACAAAGACAATTGCCAACTATCATGCAAAAACCTTAGATGAAAACAACGCCCTTTATTTTACCGAAGAAAGTTTTGACGACTTTTATTACGGTAAAGGTTCAACTTATCCTGATGTAAATGGTGGCATAGGCATTTTATTTGAACAAGCAAGTTCTCGCGGACATATTCAAGACACCATAAATGGACCTTTGAGCTTTCCTTTCACTATTAAAAATCAACTGTTAACGAGTTTATCTACCTTTAAGGCAGCAGTTGATAACCGCCAAGCATTACTTGATTACCAGGCTAAGTTTTACAATCAAGCTACTGATTTAGCCAGCGATGAAAGCTTTGAAGGTTATGTTGTTGAAGGTGCAAGCGACAACACCCGTATTATGCACTTTTTAGAATTGTTAAAGCAGCATCAAATTAACGCTTACCCACTTACTAAATCATTAAAAGCAGATGGTAAGAATTTCAGTACACATAGCTATTTTGTACCATTAGCACAACCACAATATCGTTTGGTAAAAGCGATTTTTAGTGAGCAAAAAAACTTTGCCGATAATACTTTTTACGATGTATCTGGCTGGACATTAGCGCATGCGTTTAATTTGCCATTTTCTAAAGTTAAAAGTAGTTGGGGATTAAAGGTTGCTGATAAAGCATGGGAAAAAGTAGCAACCCCATCATTTTCTTCACTCACCGAAGGTTACGCATTTGGTTTTTCGTGGGATGATTATTTAGCACCTAAAATGTTAAATAGCTTATTACAGCAAGGTATAAAAGCACGTGTAGCGCTAAAAGCATTAACGGCTAAATCAACATCAGGAGAAATTAATTTTAAACCTGGAAGTATTATTATACCGGCTGGACTACAAACAAATACAGATTGGATTACCTTGCTAAATAAAGCACAAAATGAGTTTGGTATTGCAATCAAACCTATTACATCAGGTTTAACAAGCAAAGGAGCCGATTTAGGGTCGCGATCAATGGCGGTTGTTAGTGCTCCAAAAGCACTGCTTATTGGCGGGCAAGGCGCAAGCCAGTACGAAGTCGGCGAAGTGTGGTATTACCTAGATCGCTTTGTAGGTGTTGCACCAACAATTGTTGAAATGAATCGCTTTAGTTCACTCGAGTTAAGTGACTACAGTCATATTGTGCTTGCTCATGGCAATTACAATAGCTTATCTGATGCCGACAAAGTGGCTATTAAAAGCTGGGTAAGAAAAGGCGGCGTTATTTGGGGTCACAAAGGCGGCGCTAAATTTTTAGCTGATCAGCAATTACTCAAAGCAAGCTATCTATCACGACAAGATGTAGCAAGTGCATTTAAAACGACAGATTTAAGTTATGGCGATAAAGATCATTTAGCAGGACGTCAACGCATTGCAGGTGCTATTTTTAATACTAATGTAGATTTAACTCATCCGCTTACATTTTCACTTAAGCGTAATACATTGCCCGTATTCAAAAACAGTACTTGGTTGCTAGAAGCTTCCGATGCTCCGTTCGTAAATGTACTTACCTACACTAAAAATCCATTATTGGCAGGCTTTACCGATGCCGTTAATGTTGAGCAAGTTGCTGGCGGCGCAGGCTTAATTGCTCACTCATACGGACGAGGTACAGTAATAGGCATGACCGATGACCCTGTATTTAGAGGTTACTGGTATGGGACTAGTCGACTACTAAGCAACGCTTTATTTTTTGGCCATACGTTTCGTGCAAATGGCGAATAATACTAATTCGCTTAAATTAAGTGATCTATTTTGAGGATGGAAAAACGTGTTGATAGCTAGGCAAAAAATTCGCTATTTAGTTGTTCTCGGCAATTGCTCCTGCATTGCTCTACCTTCTGCATCCATGCAGTCGTAAATGAGAATTTTTTAACTCAGGTAGCGACACGTTTAGCCCCGTAAAATGATTAAGTATTATTGCGGATTGGTATAATACTTTTTAATAATTAAATAGGCGTTAAGCAAGTTGTAAAAGCCCACACTTGTTTAGCGCCTGCTTGTTTTAGTGCACTAGTAGCTGCGTTCAATGTTGCCCCTGTCGTCATAACATCATCAATAATAGCGACGGTTTTTCCGCTCATATCCTCTGTACAAATAAAGGCATTTTTTAAATTTTTGACTCGTTTGGCTTTTGAAAGTGCAGATTGCGCTTGGGTTTTTTTATTGCGTATAAGACTACTATTTAAAGGTGCGAATTGAGACAAAAGAGGCTGCCATACTTGGCTTACCTGATTAAAACCGCGTGTTACGAACCGGCTTTTATGAAGAGGTAAAATAATAAAGGTATCTGGCAAAGTAGGGCTTTGCTCAAAAAACTGCGTTAATTGTTTTTGTATAACTTGCTGCAGTGCCTTTTTATAATGAATTTGATTATTAAATTTTAGCCTTTTAAGCCAATGATCAAAGGGCGGTTGATAAAAAGCACAGGCAAATAATTTATCAAACTCGCAATTAGGAAACATCTCAACAATATCGGGCCGATGCAGTAAATTATTATGCTTACTAAAGTCAAATAACGGTAAATCTTCAAGGCAATAATCACATAACCCTAAATTGGCCGTAATCGGGCTTTGACATTGCACGCAATAAGAGGGAAATAACCAATTTAAAACGGCTTGTTTCATTGATTCACTCCGTGCATTACAACCACCTATTTAAACGTTATGATAAGCCTAAGTTTGGTAAAGGTTAGGCAAATATGCAAAATGAGTTAGTGTTATTACATGGTTGGGGAATGAATCAGGGTGTATGGCAGTTAGTACAGCCAGAACTTGAGTCTTTATATTCAGGAAATGTACGTAGCCTTGACCTACCGGGATTTGGTAATAGCCTTGTTTGCCCAAGCCCTTATACTTTGCATGATGCAGCAGTAATTTTAAGTGAGCAGCTAAAGCCTCAGTCTATTTTAATGGGATGGTCGTTAGGTGGTTTATTTGCACTTTATATTGCTAAGCATTGGCCTGAAAAAGTATCTAAAGTTATTTTAATAGCATCGACTCCTTTTTTTGCGGAGGCAGATAATTGGCCCGGAATAAAAGCGAATGTATTGGCGCAGTTTAAAGAGCAATTAGTTAATCACAGAGAAAAAACCATAGATCGCTTTTTAGCTATTCAAGCAATGGGTAGCGAGTCGGCACGTGATGATATAAAGCTGCTTAAACAATTACTAAATCAGTACAGCGCACCACAAAGCGACGCCCTGAGTGCTGGTTTAGATATTTTAAAAAACGACGATTTACGTGATTTATTTGCAAGTTGTCCGGTCTCTATTAAAGCTGTATTTGGTCGTTTAGATGCCTTGGTGCCATATAAAGCAATTACAGAAATGGCAGCACTAAATGCTGAGTTTGAGTACGTAATACTTGATAAAGCGTCACATGCGCCATTTATTTCTCATAAAAGTGAGTTTTTATCTGTCGTTAAATCAATGTTTTAAAATTGAGGTAAGAATTGCTCGGTTTAAAGCTTTATTTTGTGCATAACCTGAGCGATAATTAAACAATGTTTATTTGGTGGAGGCTTTAATATGCCAATCGGATCTGTATTTAATAACGGTGTTGAAGGGTTTAATCGTGCCAGCCAAGGTATTGAAAAAGCCAGCGCAGAGATTAACCGTGCCAGTATAGAACAGCAAGATGACGCGCAATTAGCGCAGCAACGTCAGCTTAGCGCAGCACGCCAAGAAGAAGCCATTACTGCACCTGTAGCACAACCAGCTCGTGTTGATGAAGCGCTTGTTAACTTAAAAGTTGAAGAATTTAACGCTAAGGCAAACACGCAATCAATTCAAACGGCTGATGATGTACTTGGCACGTTAATCGATATTAAAGTTTAGTAATAATGAATATTGTCACGCCATTTCCGTCTATCAATATAAACACAGCAAATGTTTATACGGAAACCGCACGGCGTGACAACCAGCTACGAGAAGTTATTCCTGCTCCTGCTTCAAGCAATGCGAGCAATACTGAAACCAAAGCGCAAAGCGATGCTGAAAAAGCTAAACTTCCAGGCAATAATAGTGATGTATCGACTTATGATGCCAGCGGTAAACTAGCTGACGATAAAGCAGTTGAGCAGCGTGAAGGCAGTTCAGAAAATTCAGAGAGTGCCGACCAAGAGTCCGACCAAGAAGCGTCTCAACAAGAAACTGAGCAAGAAGAGCAACAGCTCGAACAAGAACAACAGCAAATTAAAGAACTTAAAGCCCGCGATACGGAAGTGCGTGTGCACGAACAAGCTCATGCTGCTGTTGGCGGGCAACATGCAGGATCGCCGAGCTATGGTTATGAACGTGGTCCAGATGGCACCAACTATGCTGTAAGTGGTGAGGTACAAATTGATGTATCTGAAGTCCCCAATGATCCGCAAGCCACTATCGATAAAATGCAAACCGTACGTGCTGCCGCATTAGCGCCAGCAGAGCCATCGGGAGCTGATAGATCAATAGCAGCTGATGCAACACAAAAAATGGCTGCTGCCCAAGCTGAACTTGCGATGCCAGAAGAAGAGCAAAGCGAAGAAGATGAGCAAAGTAATAAGCTTTCAGCCAACGAAACCAGCACTGCAGAATCACAAAGCGATACCAATACAGAGCAATCTCGCGATGCCGATGTGGATGCTCGAGCTGGGCGCATTGCTAATTTTTATCAAATGACGAGTTCACCACAAAGCGAAAGTGGCTTTTCGGCGTATGGCTAATAACTCCGTAAAATGAACACAAAAAAACCGCTTACGCGGTTTTTTTAGTTTTGATTAAAGTTTATTTTTTCGTTTTAGCGTTAGCGAACGCATCGGCAAATGCATTACCCATTAACGCATTACCGTTGTCACGTTTAGGCTTTGAAGCGCGAGATTGTGAGTTATTAGTACGTGTTTGTGCTTTTTGCGTCGCAGGGGCTGCTGACTTATTACTTGTATCAATATCGTCATCTAAACGCATAGTAAAGCTTATGCGTTTACGTGCAGCGTCTACTTCAACTACTTTCACTTTTACAATATCGCCCGCTTTTACTACTTCACGCGGATCTGATATAAATTTATTAGTGATTGCTGAAATATGCACTAAGCCATCTTGGTGAACACCTACATCAACAAATGCACCAAAGTTAGCAACGTTAGACACCACGCCTTCTAAAATCATACCTGGTTTTAAGTCGCTAATTTTTTCAACACCTGCTTTAAACTCAGCAGTTTTAAATTCAGGACGCGGATCGCGACCCGGCTTATCAAGCTCAGTAATAATGTCGGTAACGGTTGGTAAGCCAAATTTATCGTCAATATAATCGTTAGCAGCAAGTTTAGTTAAAAAGTCACTGTTACCAATTAAGCTGCTTACATCTACGCTGTTACGCTCACAAATACGTTTAACAATAGGGTAAGCCTCAGGGTGAACTGATGAGTTATCTAGTGGATCGCTACCATTGTTGATACGTAAAAAACCAGCCGCTTGTTCAAATGCTTTTGGTCCTAAACGCTCAACCTTTTTAAGCTCACTACGCTTGGTAAATACGCCATTAGTATCGCGGTAATTAACGATATTTTGCGCTAATGTTTTGTTTAAACCAGACACGCGGGTAAGTAGCGGTACTGATGCCATGTTCAAATCGACGCCAACTGAGTTTACACAGTCTTCAACGACTGAAATAAGACTTTGGCCTAACTGGCTTTGCGATACATCGTGTTGATATTGGCCTACACCAATTGATTTCGGCTCAATTTTAACTAGTTCAGCAAGTGGATCTTGAAGGCGGCGTGCAATAGATACAGCACCACGAATAGAAACATCTAAATCAGGAAATTCATTCGCGGCAAATTCAGACGCTGAGTAAACTGATGCGCCCGCTTCGCTCACCATTATTTTATTAAGTTTTAGCTCGGTATTGGCTTTCATAAGTTCAGCAACTAACTTATCAGATTCGCGAGATGCTGTACCGTTACCAATCGCAATAAGCTCTACTTTATGCTGGCGACAAAGTTGCTCTAATGTACGCAACGATTTATCCCAGTGGTTTTGTGGTGCATGAGGGAAAATAGTTTGTGTAGCTAGCAATTTGCCTGTGCTATCAACAACGGCAATTTTACAGCCTGTACGTAAACCAGGATCGAGGCCAAGTGTAGTACGAGGGCCAGCAGGTGCTGCCATTAATAAATCTTTTAAGTTTTTAGCAAATACATCAATGGCGCCAGTTTCTGCTTTTTCGCGCATTGCTGCAAAAAATTCATTCTCTAGGTGCAGGCCTAATTTAATTTTCCACGCCCATTGCACAACATTTAATAACCAAGGGCTTGCCGCTTTATATTTAATATCTAAACGATAATGATCGGCAATCATTTGAGCACACAGTTGCGCTGAGTTTTCAGAGCTTGGCTCAGGGTTAACATTTAACTGAAGTACGCCTTCATTTCGGGCTCTAAGCATTGCAAGTGCACGGTGAGAAGGGACTTTTTTAAGAAGCTCTTGATGCTCAAAGTAATCGCGATATTTTGCACCTGTTTGTTCTTGGCCTTTAATCACTGTACTTTCAATAGCACCATTTTGGCTAATATGACTTCTAAATTTAGCGAGTAATTTAGCGTCTTCTGCAAAGCGCTCCATTAAAATAAATTTAGCGCCTTCAAGTACCGCCTTTACATCTGCAAAGCCTTTTTCGGCATCTACAAATTGAGCTGCTTGTTGCTCTGGGTCAAGATTCGCATCTTTAAATAGTGCATCTGCCAGTGGCTCTAAACCTGCTTCAATTGCTATTTGGCCTTTAGTGCGGCGTTTAGCTTTATAAGGTAGGTATAAATCTTCGAGTTCAGTTTTACTTTGTGCATTGGCAATATCGGCACTTAGTTCAGCAGTTAACTTTTTCTGAGATTCGATAGTCGATAAAATAAAACTACGGCGTTCTTCAAGCTCTCGTAAGTAAGATAAGCGCTGTTCTAAAAGGCGTAATTGAGTGTCGTCTAGGCCACCTGTAACTTCTTTTCGATAGCGGGCAATAAAAGGAACAGTTGCGCCTTCATCAAGTAACTTTGTTGCAGCAACAACCTGTTGCTGCTGTGCGTTTAGTTCTATGGCTAAACGTGCAGAGATATCGCTCATGCAAAAACCTTTTTATACAATAAAATAAGACCAGAAGTGTGTTTCTGGCGTAGTTAATTGCTTGAATAATATCACAGGAGGTAGTAATGAAAAGCTCTTAAAGCAAGCTATTTTACTTGCTTTAAGATGGTTGGGCAGGGAGTAAATTAATTCAGCTAAAAGAGCGCCCTAGTGAGGGTGCTCTATGTTTTCTAATACTTCACTGAAAGAGTGAGCAATAGGCGAAATATTTACAGGGATATGCAATGTTTTAGCTATTTGACGTGCTGAAATTAAACCGCAAATTTCGTTGCTTGCCGTTGTTACTAATAAGAACATTGTACCCTGATGCTCCATTGTTTGTAGCGCATCGCCAATGCATGCGTAGCTCAAGCTTTGCATGCTCACACCCATTATTTTACTAATAGGTGTCATAATATCGCGCAAGCTTACTTCGCCTCTTGGCGTATTTAAGCGCTCGGCAATAATAGTTATTTTAGAGCTTTGCAAATCAGCACTAGAAACAAGACCAATCAATTTTTGATTTTCATCTGTTACTAAAACAAAGTCTGATTGTTTTGCGCTTACTTGTTTAAGTGCTTCAGTTATTGTTGTTTCGTGCTGAGCACGAATAGGTGTTGTTTGCGTAAAGTTGTTTACCATTTTTAATGCAGGAGATGCTAAATCAATTAATGGTTGATCATCTGCAAATGTGCTTGCAATAACGCCGTGAGATACATTTTGAGTACGTAATTCTTTAAAGTTAGACATAATAGTCACCTTATTAGTTATAAAATTTAATTAAATTGTAAAATAATGAATTAAATTAAATAGCTAGGTGGTCCACGTTGGTACGCAGTGCTAAAAGGTCTGTTTAAATTAGTGCTCTTGTAAAAAGAGTGTACGGCATTAGGGAGTGGTTGAAGCGCCCCAAGGGTAATCGTATTAGCGTGAGAGTCGACGTCAAAGTCGAGATTCGCTTGGTCAGGAGTATCGCAAGCAATAAAGTGGTTAGATATTTTAGCGTTATCAAGGTTTACCTGCGTGGTATGGGCGTGCAGCGTCAAGCTCACACTCATTAAAAGTGCAAACAATACGGCATTACTTAATATGCGCTGTACTACGTTTGACATAACCACGACCTTAAAAATTTCAAGTTAAAAATAACCTGCTTAACTATCTTATATCCTACTCAAATAGATTACACAATGAAAAGTTAATGTGATCTGAATCAATGTTTTTATTTGTAGGTACTGATATAGGAATTATTTTTGATATTCAATAGTATTTATATACCACTGCTTTTTACCTTGAGGGGTAAGTACTTCAAAATCGTCATCTACTTGTTTTTTAATCAGCGCGCGCGCCATCGGCGAATCTATTGATATATAGTCTTTGCGCTCATAAATTTCATCTGGGCCTACAATTTTAAATCTTTTTATATCACCTTCATCGTTTTCTATTTCTACCCATGCGCCAAAAAATACTTTCCCATCTTGCACGGGAGAGTAGTCGATGATTTTTAAATCAGGAATACGCTTTCGCAAGTACCGTACCCGGCGGTCGATTTGGCGTAATAAGCGCTTATTATACTGATAGTCAGCGTTTTCAGAACGGTCTCCGAGGCTGGCTGCCCAGCTCACTATTTTGGTGACTTCAGGGCGCTTAACATTCCACAAGTGGTCGTGTTCTTGTTGTAATTGCAAGTAACCTTCGCGGGTAACTAAATTTGTTTTCATGGTGAATACTTTATTAATTCTAATGGTGTGCACGTTATTAAATTTGCCAAAACTTGTCGAGTGTAAAATTTAATAAAGTATGCGCAAATAAGCTTTGAAATGTTCAGTAACAATCTAAGCAGGTAATTAATTTTTGATTATTAGGTTTTTCATTTATATTAACTAGTAATTGGATATAAAAATAAGAAAGAGATAATGGGACACGAAACCACAAAAGTATTAGTTGTAGATGACGATATGCGCTTACGCAGTTTGCTTGAACGTTACTTAGTAGAGCAAGGTTTTATTGTTAGAACCGCAGGTAATTCGGAGCAAATGGATAGACTCCTAGAGCGTGAAAACTTTCACTTAATGGTTCTTGATTTAATGCTCCCAGGCGAGGATGGCTTATCTATTTGCCGCCGTTTACGTCAAAAAGAAAACGAAATCCCTATTGTAATGCTTACCGCTAAAGGCGACGAAGTAGACCGTATTATTGGTCTTGAGCTTGGCGCTGATGACTACATTCCGAAACCTTTTAATCCTCGAGAATTGCTTGCGCGTATTAAAGCAATTTTACGTCGCCGCGCAAAAGAAGTGCCTGGTGCTCCCGCTGCTGAAGAAAACTTAATCGCTTTTGGTAAATTTACGCTTAATTTAGCAACGCGAGAAATGAGTGAAGGGGATAAAACAATATCACTTACCAGTGGTGAGTTTGCAGTACTTAAAGCGCTGGTTTCGCATCCGCGTGAGCCACTTAGCCGCGATAAGCTAATGAACTTAGCGCGTGGTCGTGATTACAGTGCGCTTGAACGAAGTATTGACGTGCAAGTGTCGCGACTTCGCCGCATGATTGAAGTAGATGCAGCCAACCCGCGTTATATTCAAACCGTTTGGGGTTTGGGTTATGTGTTTGTTCCCGACGGTGAAAAGTAATTTATATGGGTTTTTTTCCGCGTAGTGCGTTTGGGCAAACTGTATTTTTAGTGGCAGCTTTGCTGCTGATCAATCAAATAGTGTCGTATGTTACGGTTAGTTTTTACGTTGTAAAACCAACCATTGAGCAAGTTAACTTGATGCTCGCTAAACAAATTAAAACGGTATTTATTGATTGGGAAGACGGCGTTGAAATAAACGACGAAGTATCTGCAAAGTTTTTTGAAATCACTGGCATTGAAGTAATGACGCAGCGCGAAGCAATGCGTCAAGGGCTTGGGCAAAGCCGCGAGTACTCCATGCTATCGCGTAGCATGACTGAGCAACTTGGTGGTTATTCTCGTGTACGTATTAGTCAAACAGATCCGTTAATCTATTGGGTTGAAGCACCGCAAGCGCCAGGTTATTGGGTAAAAGTACCGCTTAAAGGTTTTAAAGAGAATAACTTAGAGTTTTTGACTTTTTACTTATCAAGTATTGGGTTTTTAAGTGTGCTGGGTGGATGGCTGTTTGCAAGACACCTTAATAGGCCTTTAAAAGCTTTGCAACAAGCCGCAGTAAAAGTAGGCAAAGGCGACTTTTCTACCAAGTTAGAAGAAGAGGGCTCTACAGAAGTTATAGAAGTAACGCGCGCGTTTAACCAAATGTCGCGCGGAATTGCCGCACTTGAAAACGACCGCCGTTTACTAATGGCCGGTGTGTCTCATGATTTACGTACGCCGCTTACTCGCATACGTTTAGCTACCGAAATGATGGTTGATGAAGACGACTATCTTCGTGAAGGTATTATTTACGATATAGAAGACATGAACGGGATTATCGATCAGTTTATTGAGTATTTACGCCACCATAAAACAGATGAGCTAAGCTGCGAAGATATAAATGCTTTAGTTGCCGAAGTTGTTAATTCTGAGCTTCAGCATCAACGTACTATTACGTTTAAAAGTAATCCAAATATAGGCAATATACCGTTAAGTTCTGTGGCTATTAAGCGTGTAATTACCAACATGATTGGTAATGCGCTGCGTTATTCTGAGGGCGATATTGAAGTATTTAGCTATTTTAATTCAAACAAAAAATACGTGGTTATTGCTGTAAACGACAGTGGCCCCGGCATTCCTGAAAATGAATTAGAGTCTGTGTTTGAGCCATTTAAACAAGGCGATGCAGCGCGTGGCAGTGAAGGTAGCGGCTTAGGCCTTGCTATTATTAAGCGCATTGTTGATATGCACGACGGTAAAGTGAAATTAGAAAACCGCCCCGAAGGCGGTTTAAGTGCACAAGTATATTTGCCAATAAAAATAGCCGATTTAGCAAAGTAAAACTCTTGAGGACTTATTTAATTATATTAGTACCACTTTCTTGCGCGATTAATGGAAAATTTAAAACACCAGTTGGATACCCTAAAACACCAGGTGGATACCCTAAAAGACCAGGTGGATACCCTAAAAGACCAGGTGGATACCCTAAAAGACCAGGTGGATACCCTAAAATACCAGGTGGATACCCTAAAATACCAGGTGGATATCCTAAAACACCAGGTGGATACCCTAAAACACCAGGTGGATACCCTAAAATACCAGGTGGATATCCTAAAACACCAGGTGGATACCCTAAAACACCAGGTGGATACCCTAAAACACCAGGTGGATACCCTAAAACACCAGGTGGATACCCTAAAACACCAGGTGGATACCCTAAAACACCAGGTGGATACCCTAAAACACCAGGTGGATACCCTAAAACACCAGGTGGATACCCTAAAACACCAGGTGGATACCCTAAAAACACCAGGTGGATATCCTAAAACACCAGGTGGACACCCTAAAATACCAGGTGGATACCTTAAAACACCAGGTGGATACCTTAAAACACCAGGTGGATACCTAGAACACCAGTTGGATACTCTAAAACACCTGGTGATTTGGGCTTATTATTTGGTACCTATTTACTGTTTGCTATTTTAGTACCTTTTTCAGATAAGTAGTACTTTTGATACCTACTGGAAGGCTTATCGGGTAACGTTCTTAACACGCAATGCTTTTTGATAGCTATTCGTAAATATTTCCTTAGGGTGTCTGTATCTTTCCAACGTAATGCTTGCTGAATTTCCGCACGAGACATTTTACCTTTCAAAACACTAAGCAGTTCAATAACATTATCTCTAGCAATAATACTAAGGTCATCAAGAATGTTCTCGACTATAAGCTCGGTATTTTCAATATTTGATTCTTTTTCTGAGTCTTCATAATCAACAGGGACTGAAATAGTTAGAGTAACTCCAAGGTCAGGATCAGATGTCCATTCTGGCTTTAGTAGATTATATTTTTCGCATTCATTCTGTATAACAGAGCTTCCCCTTCCTAACTTTTCCATATAATTTCTAATATAAAAAACATGAGCGATATCGGGGTTTCTCAGAATAGATATATGGCCCTTCTGAATTTTATCTACATCAATCCCTTCAGGGAAAGATCCAGAATTCCAAATTTTTACTTTGCCTTTCATTATTTCTACTAAAACACCACCAGATGGATTTGAATAATCCCTATGGGCTAAAGCATTAACTAAACCTTCTTTAATTGCTTTCATAGGAAATAATGATTTTTCTTTCCTTTGGTGATCTTGTTCAGAGAAATAAATTTTGGTTGGAGTATTAACCTGTACAAATTGTAAAACACTTTCTAAAACTTCAATTAGTGGCCCTTCAAAATGTTTAAAGTCATTATAACTATCATCTGATTTTTTATCGTAAGCAACAGCTCTAACTCTAGTTTGAGGATGTCTTCTAGCAGGATTTTTTGTAAAAAGAATATCACCAGCATTCGTTAAACGATTATGTTTAGCCAGTGACATTAGCTGTAGTTTATATAACTCATCTTCTGAATTGTTTTTTACTTCAATTGGGGTTTTTTTAGCCGAAAGTAATTTATTCAATTCACTTACTGATAATTCCTCTTCTGAATCAAATTCAGAAAGCCTTCTTTCCCAGCGTAAAGGTTCAATCTGGGCCGATAAAATCATATCTTTAAGGACTTCCATCGAAGCTTTAACAGCACGCCCTGACTCTCTAACATAAATTTCATTGTTGAAGGAGTAAGGAATATCTTTCCCTGCAGGAACTTCTATGATGATTAATTGTTCGTTCTGGATAACATTAGTTTCAACTGAAAAAATTGCATTCGGAGAAATAGAACGTTGTAATGAAGCTTCTAATTGATCCTTATCCTCTTCAATAGATTCTGATATAGATGATAATTTAACAACAATAAACCCACCAACAGAGTTTAAAAAAGCAGAAATGACTGCACCTATATTATCAGGCACACAATCATTTAATATTTCGATGTCTTGCGAGGCATCTAATGAAAGTAATTCAATATAATTTACAGATGACATATCAAGAACCCTCTTGATCGTTTAATTTTTTCTTAACTTGTCCAATGTTTTTAAAATATTCATCAAGTCGCAGTAACATATCTTCATACTTTGAAAACTGTGAATGCACAAATAAATTCATATCAGCCGCCGAGTTGTATTTTTGAACCCAATTCCCTTGCCTTTCTTCTTCACCTGCTGATTGAATTGTCGCGTCTTCATACATTTGTATAACTCGAAGATCACTAATTGTTTTTGATTTAGGTTTTAAGGCTAAACCTTTGCGTTGTTCAAATGTCTTGTAACCTAAGTCATTCAAAAATGCTCGTGCAAACACTACTTTGTCATGGGCAAGAAACCATCTAGGTTTATCTAATTTAATCGCCTCTTTCATTTCTCTATGCGTAATGGATAACTCACCTGGTTCAATTCCACTTCCATATTCAGGTGTAATGATTCCTAGAAATAAGTCACATTTTTTAACGGCTTCCAAGCAGTTTTGGTATGCCGAGCTATTTGAGAAAACAGGAATAGTGCCTTTATGAGACATCCATACTTCATATTTAAAGTGAGTTAATAGAGTATAAATTACTTCTAACTCTTCTTCGTGCCCATAGACCGTAGAAGACACCATCAATATCGGCTTTCTATCCATCTTTACTATATCCCAAACTTATCGGTGCCTATAAATTTATAATTAGCGTCATCTTAACTAAAATTCATATCCAAACTGCTCTGTCATAACCTGTTTATACGTAGAAACGTCATAACCACATTTACCCAGAAGATCCATCATGTTGTCCGCAAATTGATTTAACAATTCACTATCTCTTTCTAAATGTGCATCTAAATCAAGACTACGCCCTAACTTTTCAAAAGCCTTATTTTTTAATTGTGCTATTTTTTCTTCTGTAAGCACTTCCTCACTACTTTGAGAAACTAAACCTAACGTATCCGCCTCTACTCTATCTTTCTTTTCAAGTGCGAAAACAAATGAGTGCATATCATGCTCTCGATCATGCAAGTCAACCGAGTATTTATAACTGCTTTTCAATTCAATAGTGCAACCTTTCTTAATTGCTTCATTTACTAACCAAAAAATCAAACACACTTGAAGCAATTCATTCAATAATTCTTTTTGAGCATCTTCCAATTCAGTCAGTTTTTCAACTGCTAATAATGAGCGACTAAAAGCATTATCAATTGCCTCAACTATATCTCCATTAGATTTGATTTCTTGCAAGACGGTATCAAATTTTTCCAGTAAGGAAGGTGTTACACCTGTTTTATTCAAACGAGTTGTAATACATAGCATCCACGGAGCACCAATGACTCTTTTGGTCTGATAGTCTAATAACCTATATATAGCGGGCAATGTTCTCACATTCAAAATGCAATTACAGAAATCTAAATTAATGAAGTGATAATGTCCTACATTGTTTACTCTTTTCCATGCCTCTGAATTTTCAGTACTTAAAGCTTCAAAGTCAAAATTTTCAATTTTTGAATTCTTGCATACATTTTCTCTATCGAGTAACTTAGATAATCCTGATTGTGCCTTTTTAAATTCAGATTCATCATTGATAAAGCCATGAATAAGAAAATTCTTGTTGCTTAGTTCATTATGCGCTAGTAATTTTTGACTGATATAAGTTACATCTAACAGATCTCCCCCTGGGAGGCCAAAATAATTAAGAGTATTAATAGTATTATATTTAGTACTTTTTGCGATACGCTTTAATGGATTAAACCATTGATTTTCTCTAATAAATTGCTTTCTTGGCTTGTGCCAAGGCTTAAACGAATTTTCATTAACATCATCTACTTTGCCTGTGACTTCGGCTAAGTCAAATAAATCGTCATCTGAAGAAAAGATATCAGCCATAAGATCAATCCTCCAAACTTAGAATTCGAACAATATCTAGTAATAATTCTTCTTGTGAATTAACAGTCATATTATCAAGCACTCCATAGCCATCAAGTACTTGAAGAATTGCTTCCGACTTCTTTATCAGCTTTAGATTTTTAGGTGTTTGTTGTGTTCTGGTAGGAATAATTTCATCAAAGTTTTTCTTAGATATGATGTAATTTTCAGCATGCGTACTATCTTGTTCAGTTGTATTATCAACACTTTCATCTCGTACTACTAATTTTGCTAGCTCTAAAGGATCTCTAAAGTTGGACTTAATCGAAGAAGAAACAATTTCACTTATTTTTTGTGAAAAATTATCACTTTCTTCAGTGATTGATTGATTTCTAGCTTCTTTTCTAATGATTTTATATCTATTTACAATCTGCCTAATTGCACTATGGACCCAGCGCATTACAATTTGGTAATGGGGGTGACCAGTATTGAATGATTCACGATCAATATTGAGAGCTGAATCTAATCCCTTAGTGACAAATATTTCAGCCGTTAATTGACTTTTAATAGTATATTCAGCCACTTGATATTTCATAAATGTTTCATCAAATAAAATACCTGATGCATCATGTATTCTAATTAAACTACCATTATGATCCTTAGGGCTTACTTTGGGAGCCCATAAGAAATACGCCTCAAAACTTAACTCTCCACCACTGTCCCTGATGTCTACTCCAGATAAATTAGGGTGATATTTTCCTAAAAATAGAATTGGTTTTTTTATAAGTGCCTTTGATTGAGGAAGATTTGTATATTTCAAAGGCCTGAATAACTTAATGCCATCAACACAGACATTAAAATTATGTTGTATCTTCTGTGAACTAAAGCCTAATGTTTCTCCAAATGGCTCCAAGCTTTCAGGTAGTTTTTCTGCTTGTCCCTTTTTTTTATTGCTCAAAGTATAAACATCAGACAAATCACCTGTATTTAAACTAAAAGGGTGTTTTTCAATATAATCCAAAGGGATCGAAAGTCCTAAGGTCCATATCATTTGGAGATAATTATCCAATATAAAGTTTAACTTTGGGCTGACTGCATTTTTAGTTTTATCTAAAATGGCATCGTAAAGTTTTAAAAATTTATCCTCAGGTTTATCTTCAGGACTCCAAGGGAGGGAGGGTAATCTCGCAAAGTCACTATTATACTCTTGAATACCTTTATTATTAGTAAGGTATCCTATATGGAAGTCAGGCAATATAGCTTTTGATGAATCTAGAAAGTCATTTTCTTCTGATATATTTTCGACATCTGATTCGTTTTCTGTTTGTCCCCAAACATCGCCACTTTTTAGCTGTTCTTTTGCACTTTGCTTTATATTAAACAGTAAAATATCAGTGCCATGTGCATCTATGTTATTTGTTGATTCTTTCCATATTTTTACATTACCAGTTTGAAAGCTTTTACCGCGTTCGCTATTTTCATTATCGCTAGATTTTACTCCTTCATCAGAAAAGTTAAATAATTGAACTTTCGCTTTTAAATAGAAATCGCTTCCAGCTTGTTTCGTAACTATTTCAAAATCTCTAGTTAATTGAGCCACACTGAAAAGGCCTATACCAATCTTTCCAATTAATTTTCGTTTTTTATTTAAGCTTAATGAATTATCAGTGTCATCTGTAACTTTTAGATCCTTGCCTTTATCCGTTCGCTTTGCACTTCCACCAATATGCCTTAACATATTAACTAGAGTACTAATCGACATGCCATTACCATCATCTCTTATGGTCATAGTGTCAAATCTTGGTGCATCTGTTTCTACATATACATTATCTGCATCCGCATCGTACGCATTGGAAATTAATTCCCTCAAAGCCGAGCCGGGTTGTCGATAAATACCATCAGTTACTCTAGCAAGAACTTTATCGTCAGTTTCAAGTTTAGTCTCTCCAATATCTCCATTGGATATACTGGTTATGAGCTGTTGTTCTAATTTTATCTCTGCTTTCAAATCCATTTAATTACTCAGTCATATCATTTATTTTATGAAGCATTTGCCCCAGAACTTCCCCCAAAAATGGCGGCACAGCGTTACCTACTTGAGTATACCTTGGGCATTCTTGCGTTCTTCTCATACCGCCCGTTGTATACTTTCCCTGGAAATTAAAGTCATCAGGAAATGACTGTATACGAGCATTTTCACGCACAGTCAATATTCTGGGCTCTGAATAATGCAATAAATCATCAGGTAATGTCGTTAATGTTCTTGAAGGTTGGTCAGGATCTAATACACTTATCACTTGTTTTTTTGTACCTATCAACTCTTTTTGTTCGGAGGTTAACCCTAATCCAGGTCGACATATTTCTTGAATATATTTGAATTTTTCAACGGTAGTTGCCTTGTGACGAGCAATTCTCAAACCGTTTGGTTTAGAACCACTTAGCCCTTTTCGCATCGCTTTTTGATAAGCATTGAGTTTGGTAGGTGGTATATAATCAATTTTTTTAAAACCACTTTTTTCAGAGCCTGAATGGTGAACTAGTTGAGACTTAGTTATTTCTAAATCACTAATCGCCATTTTTACACCAATAGGTGTTAAAGGGAGTTTTTTGTTCTTTAAAAAATCAGGCCTAATGGATTCAAGTAATTCAAAAGGAGAGATTGTTTTTTGATATATATCTTTACGAATACCGACCATGATAAATCGAGTGCGTTTTTGTGGCACACCATAGTCTTCACTGTGAACGTAATTAGTAAAAATCTTATACCCTAACCTTTCAAGTCTTCCCTTCAATACCATCGAGTAGGGTTTTTTAGCTTTGTTACCTTCTGAATCTCTAAAGATCGCGTTAAAGCCTCTAACATTTTCTAAAACGAGATATTTAGGGCTAATAATTTTAACCATTTTAGCGTATTCATTAGAAAGCTTGTTGCGGGGATCTTTAGCGTTACGTCGTCCAGCTAAAGAAAACCCCTGACAAGGTGGGCCTCCTGCAATTAAATCGACTTTGCCTTTCAACTCAGCTAACTGTTCTTTGTGGTCTTTTAGTAATATTTGAATAGTTGTTTCTTTTTTAGGGAGCCATTCAGGCCAATTGAAATGGCCATATTTACCGTCGATCAAATTATGTTTGAATGTTTCAAATGCCATAGAATCTTTTTCAACAGCAAAAACACCTTCCCAGCCCGCATTGCCCAGGCCTAGCGAAAAGCCACCGCACCCAGAAAAAAGGTCGATGTAAGTACCAGCTATTTTATTTGGATTCTCAGAAAGCATTTTTGGAAAAACGACCTAAATATTTGTATTTATTACTGTAATCATAATACCAAAGTTGAGTCAATACACCAGGTATATTTCAAGTTTATCTTATAGCAATAAAGCATACTTAGTAAGGTTAGTGTTTTTTAAAGTATATTAAGGAGTTGGGGGCAAGTTTATCAAGAATACCTTAAAGGGAAAAGCGAGTATTATTGCTAGCAAAATATATTGAATTGCGTTATTCAAGTTAGCAAAATAAGGATGAAAAAGAATAATGCTAAAATATAAGTTCTCTAAAAATAAAAGTAGTTTCGCCTGTACAATAAAAGCACAGACGAATTATTTAATGAAATCTTAAAGTGCTTTAAAACGAATAGCGGTGCCGCCACTGGTGGCCAGCTTAAGCGTTAGTTTATCGTTTGTAGTTACAATACGTTTTTCGATAGCTAGATCGTACGGATTGTTTTTCCACTCTGCGCTTTTACCATCTTTATAAATTTGTGCTTCAAACTTTTTGCCTTGCTCTAAAAAGTCGAGTTTTACCTCAATAGTACGAGCCTTTTCGTCAGTAACAGCACCTAGGTACCAATCATTTCCTGAGTATTTAGTACTTTTACGTTCTTTACGGGCAAATACAATAAAGTCGCCTACTTCACCATCAATAGCAATACTTTGCTGCCAATCTGTTGGTACGTCTTGAATGAATTGAAATGCGTCGGGCTTCGCTAAGTAATTTTTAGGCAAATCAGCAGCCATTTGAATAGGGCTGTATAAAACAACATAAAGAGCGAGTTGTTTAGCGAGTGTGGTTTGTGGGCGGTTTGTATCGCCTCCTAAACCATTAAAGCTCATATTAAAAATACCGGGTGTAAAGTCCATTGGTCCTGCAAGCATGCGGGTAAAAGCAAGCATTGGTACATGCTCTGGTGGGTTAGGTGGTGAACCCCATGCATTATACTCTTGTCCGCGTGCGCCTTCGCGCGCAATCCAGTTTGGATAAGTACGGCGCAGGCCTGTATCTTTAATTGGCTCGTGAGTATTAATGCTAATTTTATGTTTAGCCGCAAGTTTTACGTTATAAAGGTATTCGTTAACCATAAACTGGCCGTCATGCCATTCGTGGCGAGCAATACCGTTTTTGTCTATACGTTTTATATTTCCGCCATCGGCTACATAACCTGTTTTTACTTGGCTTACGTTTGATTTTTCGTAAAGGGCAAAAGCATCTTCCATTTGGTCACGGTAGTTGCTTACATTGCCTGATGTTTCATGGTGGCCAATGAGCTGTACGCCTTTTTCTTTGCCGTATTGAGTCAGTGCTGCTATATCAAAGTCGTCGTACGGTTTGGTAAAGTTAAATACATCGCCATTAAAATACCAATCGCCATCCCAACCAATATTCCAGCCTTCAACGAGTACGCCATCAAAACCATACTGCGCTGCAAAATCCATATAGTATTTTGTGGTTTGCGTAGTGGCGCCGTGTTTTTTACCGCTACCCCATGTTTGCGTGTTTATATGCATACCCCACCAAATACCCACGTATTTGCCAGGCTTAACCCACGACACGTCACCGAGTTTATTAGGCTCGTTTAGGTTTAGTATTATATCTGAATTAACTAGGCCAACAGCGCTGTCGGCTATTTGAATGGTGCGCCATGGTGTTTTAAAAGCACCTTGTTTTTTAACTGCAACACCATCTGACCACGGTGTTAAATCGGCAGTGAAGGTACCAGAGCGGCGTTGATTAAGCACCATGCCTGCGTAATCAACAAGTGCGGCTTCATGAATACTAATATGAGTACCGTCACTTGTTTTAAACGTAAATGGTGTGTGAGCTAGTGGAGCTTCGTTAAGTGGAGTAGTGTTGTAAACATATTCGTAGCGGTTCCAGCCACGAGCAGGTATCCACCATGCTGTTGCATCATGGCTATTGTTTATTGCAAATTCAGTCAACTCTTTGGTTATTTCTGTATGTTCGAACCCGGCTTGTTGTGGTACTTCGTATCGAAAACCTACACCACTATCAAATGCTTTAAATCGAATGGTATAGGTGCCTTTATTTGGCTCATTTTTTGTAAAGGTAACGGCTAATTCGTTATATTCGTCAACAACGTTTTGGCGTTCGCCCCAGGGTTGTTGCCATTGTGTATTAACGCTATTTTGCTCAATGCTTTTTATTTTAAAGCCATTGCTAAAGGCTGCTTGTGTTTTAAATTCAAACCCCAGTAAAGATTTGTTTATAACCGCTTTGTTTTTAAATTTTATTGCGTAGTTTGGCGTGTTGTTTTCGTCAGAGATGCTTACTGTTATTTGTGTGTCTGGCGATTTTAGCTCTACGGTTTGTCCGTAGCTATTACTAGCAAAGGCTAAAAGCACAAGTGCTGGTATTCTCATGGTGTGTCCTTGGATGAGTCGGTGGTGACGTTTAAGGATAATGACTGTTGGTGATTAATACGACTGCTTACATACGTATTCAATGTTTTAAAAAATAGAAAGAATTTGGTGGCTTAATCGGTCTATAATGTAAACAAATTGATAATAGCGGTCAGGAAAATGATAAAAAGATTACTTTGTGTATTTTTACTAAGTGTTAGTACTGGAGTTTTTGCAGCAAACATTACAATTAAAAATGCTAATAATGACCCGTTACCCAACGCTGTTGTATGGCTAACTGCAGGAGACTCTTCTAGTGTTATTCCTCCTGAAGCACCTTATGCTATGAGCCAGCAAAATCGAGAATTTAAGCCACGTATTTTAGTTGTACCAAAAAATGCAAAAGTAGAGTTTCCGAATGCGGACTCTATCATGCACCATGTTTATTCATTTTCTAAAGCCAAAACGTTCGAATTGAAGCTATATAAAGAGCATCCTAAAGCCCCCATTACTTTTGACCAAACGGGTGTGGTTGAGCTTGGCTGTAACATTCACGACTGGATGCTAGGTTATATTGTGGTGGTAGACAGCACTATTTTTGCTATTACTGATGAAAACGGGAATGTTGATTTAAGCGCTAATACAGGCGAATACACGTTAAGTGTTTGGCATTCTGGGTTTAGTGATATTAGTAAGGTTGAATCTCAAATTGTTACTGTGGCTACTAACCCTATCAATTATAAAGTAAAGCAGGAAATTGCGGAGCAAATTGATTTTGCTACGGATGAATTTGATGACTATTAATCGCTTAATGAAGCTGGCGTTTGTAGCCGGTGCATTATGTTTTAGTAATGTATTGTACGCACAAGTAAAAGGCTTAATACAGGTCAGAATAGTGCAAGGCGACGATACGCTTAGCTTTCAAGAAGGCGGTATTGGGCTTTATCGGCATGATACTAAAAGCGATGAACTTATTTTATCCCAAGGTATTTTAGACTTTAATATTGATTTGGCATCTAGTTGGTCGGCTCATGGAGTGCTAAATGCGAATCAGGATCCTGACGTTGGCTTAGGTTTTACGCAGGCTTATATAAAGTATCAGCCGCTATCTAACAGTAACTATAAATGGCATGTGCGCGTAGGGGGATTTTATCCACTTATGTCGCTTGAAAACCCTGACATAGGCTGGACTTCTCCTTATAACTATACAAACTCAGCTATTAATAGCTGGATAGGTGAGGAAGTGCGTACTGTTGGTGCTGAAGTAACTATTAAGCGCCCAGCAAAACGTTTTAACAGCAGGCATAGCTTTAGCTTTGTAGGTGCGACATTTAAAGGCAACGACCCTGCAGGGACTTTACTTGCGTGGCGTGGTTTTGCATTACACGATAGACAAACTACATTTAACGAAAGTATTAAATTTGCGCCTATAGCGGCATTAAATGCATACGAATTACGTTGGCAGGCTAATCAGGTTTTACCGTTTGAAGAAGTAGACGGTCGTTTTGGCTATTACGCTGGCGTACATTGGGATTACTTAAAAAAATCACAATTTCGAATTTATTATTACAACAATAATGGCGACCCAACCACACTTAATATTAGTACAGGGCAGTATGCTTGGGATACTCGCTTTACAAGCGCCGCTTGGCTTTATAAGTTTAATAGTAAAACACGTTTAATAGCACAGGTACTTAATGGTAAAACTGAAATGGGCAGTAACGCATTAATTGATAATGCTTTTTATAGCCATTATTTAATGCTGAGCCATAAAGAAGGCAAACATCGAGTTTCAGTACGTTATGATTATTTTAAAGTTACTGACAACGACACAACTGCGTTTGACCCTAATGCCAGCAATGGGGAAGGCTTAACAGCAACATGGCGCTACCAGCTCACTAATAAACTACAAATAGGGGTTGAAGGTTCTGCACTTAAAAGTGTTGCAAAAAATAGAGAGCCAATTGGATTTAATGAACGGATCTCACAGCAGCAAGTAATGCTAAATGCGCAGTGGCGTTTTTAAAAGTATAAAAAAGGGAGCATTTACATGCTCCCTTTTTAGTTTAATAAAATTGGTATAGATTATACCAACCTGCATAAATCTTTGATCAATCTAACGAATTAAATTGCACTATAACGTCGTTAAAAATTTTTTATTTAGAACAACTAGATACAAAAATTTTTGCCTAGTTCTAGCGTAATTTTCTTAACGTTAAATAGACCCCATATATAAGCAGATTGGTATTATTTTTTATCGAATGCGCGTTTCATGTAGTTAGGTGTAGCGAGTGCACCATGATGAATACCGCTATTGTAGTATTCACTTTGCTCAGCTATTTGTGCTGCGCCGTCTTCTCTGAAACCGTTAAATGCCTCTGATTTACGTGCAAGTGTTACCGACCATAAACCACTTGGGTAAATTGGTTGTGGGAATGGCAGTGTTTGTAAATCGTTAAAGCCTACGCTCAACATTGCTTCGCGCATTTCAACTAGTAATGGCATATGCATAAGTGGCGATTCACTTTGCTGCACTAAAATACCACCTGGGCGCAGTGCATCTAAACAGCTTGTGTAAAACGCATGATTAAATAAACCTTCACCTGGACCTACCGGATCTGTGCCATCAACAATAACCACATCAATAGATTCGCCAGCGGCTTCGCGCATGTATTTAATACCGTCGTCAAACATAACCGTTGCACGGGCGTCGTTATTAGATTCACAAAGCTCTGGGAAGTATTTTAACGACATTTGCGTTACTACTTCGTCGATATCTATTTGCGTTACAGTTTCTACGCCTGGGTGTTTTAATACTTCGCGTAAAGTACCGCAGTCGCCGCCGCCAATAATAACGACGTTTTTAGGGTTTGGATGCGCTAAAAGTGCAGGGTGGCTGATCATCTCATGATAAAAGAAGTTTTCGCGGGTTGTTACCATGGTACACCCGTCGATGATCATTAAATTACCAAAGTCTGTGGTTTCAAACATTTCTACCTTTTGAAAAGGAGACTGTTTTTCATCTAACTTTTTATTAATACGTAATGAAAATGCGCTGCCATCACGGTCGCTAATTTCAGTAAACCACTTACTTTGATCTAAATTTGCCATAGTTACTATTACACTTTTTAGGTTGAGTATGAAAAAGGGGCAATTCTGCCAGTGCTTGGCGTTTTGCTCAATGACATTTTAACTGATTTAACGAATAAAGTTAGTTAGGAGTGAGTGAAAGTTCAATTTTTGTTAGCCTAGTGGATAGTGACGTATTAAAATGCGCCTTTATACCTAATTGACTAAAGAAGAGTTGCCATGACCTGGGGTTTAGAAACAGCACGCGCCACTTATAACGTTGCTCATTGGAGTGATGGTTATTTTGATATTAACGCACAAGGCGAACTGGTGGCTTACCCAGATGGCGACCAAACAAAACCGGCCATTTCTTTAACGCAATTAACAGAGCAGTTTAAACAGCAAGGTTTAACGTTGCCGGTTTTAGTGCGCTTTACCGATATTTTAAAAAATCGTGTAGACACACTTACTAACGCGTTTACGCAAGCGCGAGCAAATCGTGAATATAACGGTAAATATACCTGTGTTTACCCTATTAAAGTAAATCAGCAACGCTCAGTAGTAAGTAAGCTATTAGCCCATCCAAGCGGGCTTGTTGGCCTAGAAGCAGGTTCAAAACCAGAGCTTATGGCCATTTTGGGCGTAGCAAAAGAGCCAATCACAATAGTGTGTAACGGCTATAAAGACAGCGAGTTTTTACGCTTAGCATGTATTGGTCAAGCCATGGGCCACAGCGTAAAAATTGTGGTAGAAAAACTTTCAGAACTGACCACATTATTAGATGAAATAGACAACCTAGGCATTGAGCCAGCTATTGGTATTCGTATTCGCCTAAATTCAGTAGGCAAAGGCAAGTGGCAAAACACGGGCGGCGAAAAAGGCAAGTTTGGTTTAACAGCAGGCCAAGTACTAAGTGCTGTTGAAGTGCTTAAAAAGCATAATAAGCTGCACTTAATGCAAATGGTGCACTTTCATATTGGTTCTCAAATTGCCAACATTCGTGATATTCACCGTGCTTTGCGTGAATGCGCACGCCACTTTGCTGAGCTTACACAATTAAACGTACCGCTAAATACAGTAGATGTGGGCGGCGGCTTAGGCGTTGATTACGAGGGCTCTGGCTCGCGTAGCGCGTGTTCAATGAACTACACAGTAGAAGAGTATGCACGTAATGTAGTGAATGCATTTGCAGAAGTGTGTGACCAACATAACCTTACTCATCCGGCTATTATCACCGAATCTGGGCGTGCTTTAACGGCTCATCATGCGGTATTAATTACTGATGTAATAGACGTAGAAAAAGCGCCAAATCATTTAAATCCAGAGCCACCGCTTGAAAATAGCGCATTAGTGCTTGATGAAATGTGGCAGTGTTTGCAGCGTTTAAACCCGCGTATGGCACTTGAGATTTATCACGACGCTATGCACTTATTTAGCGAAGCGCACGATCAGTACGTGCATGGCTTAGTAAGCATGCTAGAGTGGGCAAAAATAGAGCAGCTTTACTTTACTATTTTACACCGCGTACGTGCATCACTTAGTAATAATGCGCGCGCGCACCGTGAAGTACTCGACGATTTAAACGAAAAGCTTGCCGATAAACTGTTTGTTAACTTTTCATTGTTTCAGTCATTGCCTGATGTATGGGGTATTCAGCAGTTGTTTCCGGTTATGCCAATCGAAAACTTAACTCAACCATTAACTCAGCGTGCGATTATTCAAGATATTACTTGTGACTCTGATGGGCAAATTCGTGAATACGTTGAAGGTGCAGGCATTGAAACGAGCTTACCCATCCCTGAATATAAACATGGCGAGCAATATCATATTGCTATGTTTATGGTGGGCGCGTATCAAGAAATTTTAGGTGATTTACATAACCTATTTGGCGATACCGATTCGGTGCATGTAGAGCTTAACGACGATGGCTATGTGTTAACCAATGCCATAAAAGGTGATAGCGTTAAGGATGTATTAAAGTTTGTTGACTATGATAGCGCCATTTTAGCTGACAACTTTGCGTACCAAGTTAATAAACTTGATGTATCAGCGCAGTGTAAAGAAGGTTATTTGGCTGAGCTTAATGCAGGCCTTGAAGGCTATACCTATTTTGAAGATTAATAATTTAGGTTAATACCAATTCCATTAAGTATGTGATCTAAATTTTACGCCGAAAAAATAATTCAGTTCTAGGCGTAAATTGATGTAAATGGTTGTTCCCTTTGCGAAATTTACAACAAAGAAATGGGTTGTTTTAGCAAGTAAAATAGATCAGCTATTTATTGGAATTGGTATAATTACATCACTAAGTATAAAAAGTGCAGTAACAAGGTTGCTGCGCCATGTTTAAAGGAATGGAAGTAATGTCAGTTATTCGCAGTGTATTTAGTATTATTTTTTACACAATAAACACACTTTTTTGGTTTGTGCCTATTTTTGTTTGTGGGCTTATAAAGCTTATTCCTATTAAGCCGCTACAAAAGCTTATGAGTTGGGCTGCAAAGCAATTTGCAACAATTTGGGTTACCTTTAATAGCCTAAATCAAAAGTTATTTACACCCACTAAACTTAATGTAACTGGCCTTGAAGACCTTAAACTAAAAGATTGGTACCTAGTAATTGCAAATCACCAAAGCTGGGTCGATATTTTAGTATTACAGCGCGTGTTTAATCGTAAAATTCCATTTTTAAACTTCTTTTTGAAAAAAGAGCTTATTTACGTGCCTATTTTAGGTTTGTGTTGGTGGGCGCTTGATTTTCCGTTTATGACTCGCACGAGTAAAAGCCAATTAAAAAAGAATCCAAAGCTGCGTGGCAAAGATTTAGAAACCACGCGCAAAGCCTGCGAAAAATTTAAAGAGATGCCAGTAAGTGTGGTTAACTTTGTAGAAGGCACTCGTTTTACTACGCAAAAGCACGCGCGCCAAAATAGCCCGTTTCCACATTTATTAAAACCAAAAGCGGGCGGTATTGCTTTTGTAATGCAAGCAATGGGCGAGCAAATTACTAAAGTGGTTAACGTCACCATTCATTACCCAGATGGTATTCCTACTTTTATGGATTTTGCTGGTGGTAAGGTAAAAAATATCAACGTACACGTGGAAGTAAGGCCGGTAAGCGAAGAGCTTATTGGTGACTACACAGGTGATTCTGAATTTAGAGTTCGCTTTCAAAGCGAGTTAAACCGCTTATGGGAAAACAAAGAGCAAACACTACAA
Source organism: Pseudoalteromonas sp. SWYJZ19 (assembly GCF_015864375.1). Classification (NCBI taxonomy): domain Bacteria; kingdom Pseudomonadati; phylum Pseudomonadota; class Gammaproteobacteria; order Alteromonadales; family Pseudoalteromonadaceae; genus Pseudoalteromonas; species Pseudoalteromonas sp. SWYJZ19. The sequence goes on along the minus strand of NZ_JADYXI010000019.1, from coordinate 33,739 downwards.
TCGCTCGAAAAAAAAACCATAAGTAAAAGGTAAAAATATGAGCTTACAGTTATGCTAAAAAAGTGGTTACCAAATTGGCTTAACGGCTTAATTGTAGGCTGCGTATTGTTTTCTAACATGATACTTTTTGGCTCGCTAGTATTTGTACTGGGCCTTATTAAGTTATTACTGCCTTTGCCTGTGGTTAACTCTATATTACACAGCGCTTACCGAGGTTGGTGTAACGGCAACCGTTTAGGGCTTTGGTTAGGTTGCCCTAACATTGTGGTTGATATAAGTGGCGACTTAAACTCAAAAAGTTGGTATTTACTTATTTGTAACCACGCGAGTTGGTTAGATATAACTGTACTTAGCTCATTACATGCATTGCCTGCCCCTAAGTTCTTTTTAAAAGACGGGTTAAAATACATGCCTTTTATTGGCACTGGTGCGTGGGCTATGGGTATGCCGTTTATGAAACGGGTAAGCAAAGCGCAATTAGCTAAAAATCCAAAGTTGAAAGGGTTGGATGTAGAGCGCACGAAGCGTAGTTGTCGTAATTTTCGTCATCATCCTACTACCATCATTAATTTTGTTGAAGGTACACGCTATACGCCAGCCAAACATAATCTGCAACAAAGTCCTTTTAAACATTTATTAAAGCCCAAAGCGGGCGGCATTGCTTTTGCGCTTGAAGTATTAGCCGATCAATTTGATGCCATGCTTAATACAAGTTTAGTATATAGCGGTAAGACAGATCACGTTTGTCGTAACTTGTTAAAAGGTGAGCTAGATTCTATTTATGTTTCAATAGACGTAACGCCCATTAATGACAATATGCAGGGCAGCTATCAAAGCGATGACGTATTTAAAGCTAATTTTCAACATTATGTGAATGAGCTATGGGTTGCTAAAGATCAGCAGCTTGCCGACATTTATGCTCAACAAGATTTACCTGAACCACAAATCAGTAAGGAAATTGAAACACTATGACCAACACCCATCTTCAGGAATTAATTGCTCCTTGGTTTGAAAAAGTACCCGACGCGGATTTTCTTAGCTCAATTACCGCAGTCTCAATAGGGATATTCTCTTTATTAATTGTTTACTTATTTACTCGTAGGTTAATGTTACCTGGCATTCAAAAAATAGTGACGAAGCTTTCGCCTGAGCGAATTGGTGCGCTTTCTCCTATGCTTAATAAGCTAAATAAACGTATTGCCGGAATGTTGTGTTGTGTATTGTTTTTAGCTACGTTTGACAGTGTTTACCCTGTTAATGAGTTGGCCGCTGAAATACTAAAAACGATAGGACAAGCTTTGCTTATTATTTATGCTGGTTTTATTTTTAGTAGTATTGTGAGCATTGCGGGTACTATTTATAACCAGTTAGAGTTTGCACGCGAAGTCCCTATTCAGGGCTTAATTCAGGTTGTTAAGCTAATAACCTTTATTGTGTGTGCAATTTTAATTGTGAGCATTTTTCTCGAAAAATCACCTACTTATATTCTCTCTGGCTTTGGTGCCATTGCCGCTGTTACGTTGTTAGTATTTAAAGACACTATTTTAGGCTTTGTAGCCAGTATTCAAATAGCAGCAAATCGCCTAGTAACCTATGGTGATTGGATCCAAGTAGAAAACTACGGCGCCGATGGAGAAGTAATTGATTTGGGCTTAAATACTGTAAAGGTACGTAACTGGGATAACACCATAACAACTATTCCAACTTATATGCTGGTAGCGGGTTCATTTAAAAACTGGCGCGGCATGCAAGAGTCGGGCGGTAGGCGTATTAAACGTTCACTCAATATTGATATGCACAGTATTTGTTTAGTGGGTGATGAGTTTAGAAAGCAAATTGATGCGGCTATTCCGCTGCATGACTATATTCGAGTAACGACGTTACCTGCTCAGGTTTCTAACTTAGGGCTATTTCGTCGCTATGCTGAAGGCTATTTAAAACAGCACAGTAAAATTAATACGTCGCTTACGTTAATGGTACGAGAGCTACAACCACTAAACCATGGTTTACCTATTGAGTTTTATTGCTTTAGTGAAGACAAACGCTGGATTTCGTACGAGCATTTACAAGCCGAAATAATGGATCATTTACTTGCCGTGTTGCCGGTGTTTGGGCTTAGGGCGTATCAAAGTGTTAGTGGGCAATTAAGCCCACCGAGTGAGCAACAAACAGATAAGCCAACGTTTAGAGTAATGGCAAATAGTGTTGTAAAAGACCCACAGCAATAAATAAAGCTAAGAGCCACCAAATAGGTGGCTTTTTAAATCGCAGCCATGCAAACGCAACTATTACTAATGCAACTTGCCAAAGGTTATGCACCGCTGATGTCCAAATTGGCGAATACAGTGCAGCCGCTAAAAAACCCACTACAGCAGCATTAAGTGCCGCTATTGAGCTTGCAAAGCGTGGCTTACTTGCCAAGTTAATCCAACTCTTTTGAAACGCCAGTATAAGTAAAAAACCAGGCATAAATATAAGTAGTGTAGCTATAAGAGCACCTACTAAAGGAAATTCTGTAGTAAGTTGTGCGCCTAAGTAAGTCGCGATAGTAAACATGGGCCCAGGCACTGCTTGTGCACTTGCGTAAGCACTCAAAAACTGATCGTCACTCAATGCTGGTACGCCTGCTTGAAGTACCGGCAGTACTACGTGTCCGCCACCAAACACCATTGCACCTGCTTGGTAAAAAGGGGCAAACAAAGCAAACTCACGTCCTAGTGGAATAAAGCTAACACACAGTAAAAGCGCAAATAACCCAAGTGCAATCCAATTAATATTACTTTTTTTGCTGCTAGCATCTTCTGTGGCTGTACCCAGTTTTAATAAAGGCCATATAGCACCTACAGTTGCAGCGGTTATTAAAATAGCGATTTGAGTTCCCATCATTGGAAATAACACCAAAGCAAGTGTACTCATTACCGCAAGTAACTTAAGCGCAGCACTTGTACAAAAGCTTTTAGCCATGCTGAGCGTGGCATCAGCGACTATAGCAACAGCAAATAACTTTAAGCCTGCAATAATAGCAAAGTAAACAGCGTCAAACTGATGAGCACTAACCGCAAGCAGCACCATTATTAAAAACGAAGGCAGCGTAAAACCTACAAAGGCAGCTATACCACCCAGTACTCCAGCACGCTCAACACCAATAGCAAAACTTACTTGGCTAGAGCCAGGCCCAGGCAGTGCTTGGCTTAAACTAATAAGTTGTGCATAACGGGTGTTAGTTAACCAATTTAACGAGTCTACAAAGTGGCGTTTAAAGTAACCTAAATGCGCAGCGGGGCCACCAAAGCTCATACACCCTAGTAAAAAAAACTGTCTAAAAATAGCAATTAACATTGCGCCATTATCCTTTATAAAATTCGTTAAATTGTCACTGTGTAGTATGACATTTTTATTAAAATGACACATTAGTTTGGTGTCTGTTTAACAATCAAGCAAGATGCGTTGGTTTTAACACCCTCTTCATAGTTTGTTCATACATGTATTTGCATACTCTTGCTAAATTCTTAATGAATAGGGTATCACCATGACTTTAACTAAATCACTTTTAAGCGTAACCGTACTAGCCGTATTACTTTCTGGTTGTGAAATGAATAATGCAGGTAAAGGCGCAGCAATTGGCGCTGCCGCAGGTGGCGTATTAGGTAAAGCTACGAGTAACCATAAAGATAAACGCTTTTTTATTGGTGCAGCTATAGGGGCACTTGCGGGAGCTGCTGTTGGCGACTACATGGATAAACAAGAAGCGGCTTTTCGTGATGAGTTAGCGGGTTCAGGTGTTGAAGTAGTGCGTGAAGGTGATAACTTACGTTTAGTAATGCCATCAAATATTACATTTGCGACTGCTCAGTCTTATATTTCATCAGGCTTTAACGATACGTTAGATGCAATTGCTAAAGTAATGAACAAGTACGAAAAAACCTACTTAAGTGTAGAAGGTCATACCGACAGTACGGGTAAAGATAGCTTCAACATGAATCTATCGCGTGAACGCGCACAAAGTGTGAAAGACTACTTAGTGAACCAACAAATTATGGCTACACGTATTAGCACTATGGGCTATGGCGAAACACGCCCAATTGCAACTAATGATAGTGCAAATGGCCGCGCTCAAAACCGTCGCGTAGAAATTCAGATAGTGCCAAATACCGAAGGTTAGGGTTCTTGAACCTTGCAAATTTAACCTTGAAAGGTCAACAGACCCTAATCCTTATTAAACTGTAATTCACACAGTTTTTGATACAACGGGTTACTTGCTAACAACTCTTGGTGAGTACCCGTTGCTATGATTTCCCCATTTTCCATTACTACAATTACATCTGCATGTTTTACCGTTGCCAGCCTATGGGCAATAATTAACGTTGTTCTGTTTTGCATTAAATGCTCAAGTGCAGCTTGTACATGGTGTTCGCTTTGCGCATCCAGCGCGCTGGTGGCTTCATCCAGAAGAAGTATTTCAGGGTCTTTTAATATGGCACGTGCAAGCACAATACGCTGCTTTTGCCCACCCGATAACCTCACACCCTGCTCACCTAAAAAGCTGTTATAACCTTGCGGTAACTGTTTGATAAATTCATCGGCATGCGCATACTTTGCTGCGGCATATACTTGCTCATCGGTTGCACTTGGGTTGCCGTAGCGGATGTTATGCATTACGTCGGAGCTAAATAAAATAGGGTTTTGCGCTACCATGCCCATTTTATTACGCAGAGTATTAAGCGATAAATCTTTAATGTTTACATCTTTAAACTTAATAGCTCCGCTAGCCGGATCGTAAAAGCGTTGTAGTAATTCAAATAACGTTGTTTTACCTGCGCCAGAAGGGCCAACAATTGCCACGGTTTGGCCTTGATTTATATTTAGGCTTATTTTATTAAGCGCACTCACGTCTGGACGAGAAGGATAGTTAAAGCTTATATTTTCAAGTGTAATAGCAGGGCTGTTAATGTTTTGCAGTAAGCTATCGTCTTGTGGATCTAGCGGGTTTTCTATCTCACTTTTAACAGCAAGTAACTCAAGTAACCTTGCCGCAGCACCAGCTGCACGTTGTAGTTCGCCATATACTTCAGCAACGGTTGCCACCGACATTGCCACCATAATAGCGTAAAATACAAATGCACCTAACTCGCCGCCGCTCATGGTGCCTGCAAGTACGTCGTTACCACCTACCCATAACATAGCGCTAATAGCACTAAAGGTTAAAAAAATCACCACGGCTATTAAAAATGAACGTTGCTTAATACGTTTTTTAGCAACGTTAAAGGCTTTTTCGGTCTCAAGCGCAAAGGCATGTTGTTCTTGTTCTTCATGGCTATAACTTTGCACTACTTTAATATTTTGTATGATTTCTCCGGCATAGGTACTTATGTCGGCAATGGCATCTTGGCTAGAGCTTGCTAGTTTGCGTACCTTGCGACCAAATATCATCATAGGAACAAGTACCAGCGGTACACAGGCTACAACCACTAAAGTAAGTTTTAAATTAGTAAATAGCAGCATAGCTAAGCCACCAATCAACATAAGTACACTGCGCAGCGCCATAGAAAATGATGAGCCGATAATTGATTGCAGTAATGTGGTGTCGGTGGTTAAACGCGACATAAGTTCGCCACTGCGGTTTTCTTCAAAGTAGCTAGGGTGTAGCGTTACAATGCGATTAAACACTGCTTTTCTAATATCGTTACTTACCCGCTCGCCAATCCACGACATTAAATAAAAACGGCTAAAAGTACCTATCGCTAATAAGCTGATTAAACCAATGAGTACCAGCACAGCTTGTTGCAATTGATCTTTGGAGCCTGCAATAAACCCATGATCAATAACAAACTTAACCCCCTGACCTAGTGATAAGTTAACACCCGCAGTGATCAATAGCGCGGCTAGCGCAGCTACTACCATCCATTTGTAAGGTTTTATAAAAGCAAAAACAGGTAATAAGCTGCTAAAAGCAGCTTTTTCGGATGCAGAGGTGTTTTTTGACATAGTGGATTCTTTTTAAAGGTTAAGGTATAGATATGGCATCATCGGATTAAAAATCAATAGTATTAAATATCATCAATAAGGAATTGTTATGACAACAAAAATAATAAGTGGTGAATTTATAGTGTCTTTAGCGCCAATTGAAGGTTACGCCAAAGGGCAGCAAGGTATTAACTTGGGACGTATGTCGATTGATAAAACATTTAAAGGTGACTTAAATGCTACAAGCCAAGGCGAGATGCTTAGCGCAATGACACCAACCCAAGGCAGTGCGGGTTACGTGGCAATAGAGCAAGTGATAGGTGAGCTTGAAGGTAAGCAGGGCAGTTTTGTACTGCAACACTTTGGCACTATGGATAAAGGACAAGACAGTCTTATTTTAAATGTTATTCCTGATTCAGGCACCTATGAGCTAAAAGGGTTAACTGGCAGTATGAAAATACGCATTGAGCAGGGCATTCACTATTACGACTTTGACTACCGCTTATAAAATGGATAACAAACAATGCAAAAAATAGTAGAATTTAAAAGGCGTGGTTTTTTAGTAACGGCATTGATGTAGATGCTTTGAATGAGCGCATATACCACTTAAATCAAGAAGGTTGGAAAGTAATAAGTATAAATACCGCGACTGCTTTTCAAGGCCAAATAACGGCCTATATATTATTAATAGAAAACGATGAACTATAAGGACAAAAATGACATTAGCAGCATGGTTTAGTTTAGTACTTGTATGCATGATGGGTGCAATGTCGCCAGGCCCAAGCCTTGCAGTTGTACTAAAGCATACAATGAGTGGCGGAATGAAAAACGGTATGCTTGCTGCACTTAGCCATGGCGTGGGTGTTGGGCTTTATGCGTCAGCTTCGTTACTTGGTTTGGGGACATTGATGGCTCAATTTCCAACGGTATACCAAGTGCTTGTATATTTGGGCGCTGGGTATCTAGCCTATTTAGGTTTAAAAATACTATTAGCAAAACCCAATAATGACGAACTGCAAGTACAAAAAAGTGAGATAAGTGCAGTTAAAGCGCTGCAAGATGGATTCGCCATTGCATTTTTAAACCCTAAATTAGCCATTTTCTTTTTAGCGTTGTTTTCGCAGTTTATAGACCCGCAAAATCTCACTTTAAGCATTGGCATTATTATGTGCTTAACCGTGTTTATAATTGATACAGGTTGGTATTTGCTAGTTGCAGTACTTACTGAGGTTTCAAAAAATCGCTTTGGTTTTACTAAGCAAAACCCATGGCTTGATAAAATACTGGGTGTTGTGTTTATTGCCCTTGCTATAAAAGTCGTTATTAGTTTGTAAGATTGAGTAGAGATTATTGAAGTTTACAGAGTGTATTTGTAGTTATATAGATAAAGGATTAAAACAATGACAAAACATATTTTAAAAAGTGCTTCATTCGATTACAAGGTAAAACAATATTGGATGGTTACTACCTCGCTATTTGCAATGTTGGCTCTTGTTACTATACCGCTTATACCTATCATTTTACTTATCGTATGGCTGGTGGGCGGGCGAATACTCGCAGCTATGTCGGCTGACTTATTACCACAAAAATTGGTAGTTAAACGTGGCATATTATTTAAAGAAGAAAAATCTATTCCGCTTGAAAAAATAACTGATGTTGGATTAAGCCAAGGGCCGTTAATGCGACTGTTTGGGTTATATCGTTTAAGCTTTGAAACGGCAGGGCAGTCAGGAAATGGGGCTTTAGTGTCTTTGCTTGGTGTAGTTAATGCGAGTGAGTTTAGAGAAGCGATACTTGAGCAAAAAGATGTATTGGCTAATCAAGGTAAAACTTCGCAGCAGGCGACAGAACAAAGTGAGAAAGAGCTACTGAGAGCACTTACTTATAGTGTTAAAAATATTGAGCAGATGCTACTTGTTTTACTTGATGAAAGGCAGCAAAAGTAACTTATTTTTAAATACAGCCAATATCTTGCTTATAAGGATGTTTTTGTGACTACGGATATTGAAAATATATTTAATAATTATCCTCAGATAACTAAAAGTACGCTTATAAAATTACGGGAGCTAATTTATACCGTAGCACAAGAGCAAAACTTGGGAGCTGTGGAGGAGTCAATAAAGTGGGGAGAGCCAAGCTATAGCACAATAAATGGCAGCCCCATTCGCATTGGCTTTAAAGGATCATCATGTTATTTGTTTTTTCATTGCCAATCAAAGCTCGTAATTACATTTAGAGAATTATATTCTCATAATCTCACTTTTGAAGGAAATAGAGCAATAGTGTTAAATAGTGAAAAGCTATTACCAGAGTACCCACTTAAAGCGTGTATTAAATTAGCACTGACTTATCACAGCGTTAAACACCTACCTTTGTTAGGTGCATAACTGCAAGCACTTAAGTAGATGCTTAAAACACGCTACATATTTGGCTTGCATCACAGGTAATAACACTAACGTTTTCATAACCAACACGTGTTAGCGCTTCTGCACCAAGGGTTGCACGTGCACCACTGGCACAGTGTAAGTAAATTGGGCGTGTTGCATCTTTTTCTATTTCCATCAACTTCATTTCGAGTAACCCGCGCGGAATATTTATTGCTCCAACAGCTGCATTTGTTGCGTGTTCTGCTGGTTCGCGCACATCAATAAGTAAGCCTTTATTTTGTTCAAGCTCGAGCTTTGCTTGTGCTGCGTCAATACGGCGCTGGTTAGGTGTGATAATTTTAAGTAAATCAGGGATTGATGTAAGCATGCTTTTTTATTCCTTAAGGTTACGTTTGCGTAATTGTGTGATCATCAAATACAAACAACTAATAGCAGATTGAATTGAGTTTAGTGTAATAAAAACAGTAAGCCATATTCATCTAGGATCAAAATATTGCAGCTATACAAATACGGCAATTATGAGTCCCGCAATTAAAAAATGAGCTATTCAATTTTATTTAGTGTTTTATTTACTATATTCGTTTTTTCTATATTAGTAAATTCTAATGTTAGACATTAACAATGCATATATTTATACTCCTATCACTTTTTATAATAAGAGCATGCTATGAATATCGACTTTATTGCAATGGCTGGGAATGTGGCGCAGGCAGAGCAGTTATTAAAAATTTTAGCGAATAAAAATCGCTTAATGATTTTATGCTCTTTGCAAGATAAAGAAATGAGTGTATCGCAACTAAATGAAGCCGTACCTTTAGCACAATCGGCACTTTCTCAGCATTTAGCTGCACTACGAAAAGCGAATGTTGTTGCCACTCGCCGTGAAAGCCAAACTATTTATTATCGTATAATTGACGATAACGCAGTGCAATTACTTGGCACGCTATATAACTTATTTTGTAAAGACTAACGATTTTTAGTGGCGTGAGTAGCGCAGCGAAAGCAGGTTAGAATAACCTCAGCTCTATTGTATTGTTTTTGTGCTATTAATTTTTTGCAGCATTTGTACTTAAATAGATTTCGTACGAAAACAGCCACTATGCTTAGACGAAACTACAAATACATAACAGCATATTATCGCAAGGTTTAACCCAAGCGATAAGTTTGCGGTTAAAGATCATCTCAAATAAACGTAGCTATTTCATCGATAGATTTTTTATCCAGTGCATGAGCCGGTATTGTGGCATCTTCACTTGGGTAGCCTGCAATAAGTAACATATACGGGCGCTCGTTATCCCTATCTCGGCCACATATGTCGGTTAAAAAGCTCATTGGTTTTGGAGTATGAGTAAGGGTTGCCAAACCTGAACGGTGCAAAGCTTGAATTAAAAAGCCGGTAGCTAAGCCAACAGACTCATGCACATAATAATTCGTATTTTTATCATCAGTGCTTACGCCGCCCTTTTTTTGACTAAATACAGCTATAAGCCAAGGTGCATGCTCTAAATAAGGTTTATTGGCGTCGGTACCTAACGGTTTTAGCGCATCTAACCATTCTTCACCTGCTCGCCCTTCATAAAAAGAACGTTCTAGCTTTTCGGCGGCTTCTCTTATTTGCTTTTTTACATCGCTACTATTTATAGCAACAAAATGCCAAGGCTGATGATTCGCTCCACTGGGTGCTGTACCTGCTGCTTTTATACATGCTTCAATAATATTTTTTGGTACTGGGCGATCGCTAAAGCTGCGAATGCTATGGCGACGTTGGCTAGTGATTAAAAACTCGTTAGCGCGATTTAGCATTTCGTCGTGTGGGTATTCTATAAAGTCGTTTAATGGCTGACTTTGGTGATCTTGCATGGCTTTTCGCTTCTTATAAAAAGTATATGTGGTTTTTATACCGAGTGAATAAAGCCTAGGCAAGTGTTATGAGTTTAAATTATGTTTATTTGTTGTTACAAATTTAACCAGTAAGTAACTTATGTTCCTGTTTTTCTTGTGGTATAAAACATCATAAAAATAATTACTCATATTCAAGGAAGTAAAAATGCTATCAATAACTGGGTTATCTAAAACCTACGATAACGGCGTACATGCACTACAAGGTGTTGATTTATCTATCGGTAAAGGGATGTTTGGATTGCTTGGGCCAAATGGCGCAGGTAAATCATCGCTTATGCGTACCATTGCAACACTACAGTCGGCTGATTCAGGTTCAATTACTTTTGATGGCATTGATGTATTTAAAGACCCACAGGCACTGCGCCAACGCTTAGGTTACTTACCACAAGATTTTGGTGTGTACCCGCGTGTTAGTGCTTACGACTTACTGGACCATATGGCTGTTTTAAAGGGTATTCATAATAAAGCGGAGCGTAAAGAGTCGGTTGAAGGGTTACTTGCGCACACTAATTTATATCAACATCGCTCAAAAGCGGTAAGTGGCTTTTCGGGCGGTATGCGCCAGCGTTTTGGTATTGCACAAGCCTTACTAGGCGACCCTGATTTACTAATCGTTGATGAGCCAACAGCGGGGCTAGATCCTGAAGAGCGTAATCGTTTCCATAACTTATTAGTAAGCTTAGGCGAGCAAAAAGTAGTTATATTATCGACCCATATTGTTGAAGATGTTGCAGAGCTTTGCCCAAATATGGCGGTGTTGGCTGGCGGTAAGATTTTACTGGAAGGTAACCCAATAGCGCTTACCGATAAGCTCCAAGGACAAATTTGGCGCAAAGCCATGAGCCAAGAAGAAGCGCAAGAACTTGAGCCGCAATTACCGGTTATTTCTAAGCGCTTATTTGCAGGGAAAACAATTTTACATGTAATAGCAGAGCAGGCTCCACAAGGGTTTGAAGCAAGTAATGCAAATTTAGAAGATGTGTATTTTTCTACACTGCTTAATCATCGTAACAGCGAAGTAGCATAAGGAGGCGTTATGTTTTTTAATATGCTTGCGTTTGAGCTGCGCTATTTTATGCGCCAACCTTCGTTTTATGTGACCTCATTAATCTTCTTTTTTATGGCGTTTTTTATAAGCTCCAGTAGTAAGTTTCCGCTAGGTGGGGCGAATGTTCATATGAACTCGCCGTTCTCGATTATGCTTTTAACCGTTACATTTTGTACACTCGCTATGTTTTTAGTGGTTAACTTTGTTGCCAGCTCTGCTATTCGCAACAGTGAAAGCAAAATGGATGAGCTGGTATTTAGTAAGCCTGTTAATCCTGTGCCTTATCAAGCAGGGCGTTTTTTTGGTTCTTACTTAGTTGTACTTATTGTGTTTTTAAGCGTGCCATTGGGTGTGTTTTTAGGGTCGCAATTTGGTTTATTAGTTGGCTGGCTCGATGGCGAATTGATTGGTCCTAATAAGCTAATGTACTACGCTGCGCCTTATCTTTATTTAGCAGTGCCAAGTTTACTTGTGCTTTCGGCTATTTTTAATAGTGTAGCGGTCTATTTTAAAACCATGATGTCGGTGTATGTAGCAGCTGTTGTGATTTTTATAGCCTATCAAATTGCCGGCGTTTACTTTGATGATTTAGCATTTAGAAATATTGTTGTTTACGCCGACCCATTTGGTTCAGGTTCGTTAATTGATTTAACACGTTATTGGACTGTAAATGATAAAAACACAGAAGTGCTAACGCTCACAGGTGACCTTTTAGTTAACCGTATATTGTGGGTGGCAATCAGTGTTGCAATGTTTTTTGGCCTTGGAAAGCTAAGCAACCGCATAGTAACTAAAAAACAGAAGAAGCAATTTAAAGTCTCTGCTTTTGTACAAAATAAACAAGCTGCACTTATCAATAGTGCTAAAAATTATAAATCAGCGGGGATTAGTACTAAATCTCAGCTAATAATGCGCAGTATATTCGAACTTAAACAAGTTATATTTAGTGCTCCTTTTATGATTTTAGCGGGTGTAAGCATTGTAACGCTTATGATCCCTCTGTTTGCGCCTATTGGTGCTTATGGCACTACTAACTGGCCTTTAACTCAGAATATGGTCAATATTATTAGCGGTATTTCTGGTTTATTTTTGTTTGTTATTATCGCTTTTTATAGTGCTGAGCTTGTGTGGCGAGAGCGACAAAGTGGCATGGGCGATATTATTGACAGCTTTCCTGTACATAACAGTGTTTTTTGGGTGTCAAAAATACTGGCTTTAATCGCCGCTGTTTCTGGGTTGTTCCTCGTGGGAATGATACTCACAATTACAGTTCAGTTATTTAAAGGTCAATTTAATTTAGAGCTAGGACAGTATTTATTTAGGATTGTTTATTTATCGATTTTACCGTTGATTATGCTGACAGTACTCGCCTTCTTTTTACAGATTATTAGCCCGAATAAATATGTAGGAATGGGTTTGTTTATTTTGTATTACATAGCGCAAAAAGTAATGGGTTCTTATGGGTTTGAGCATCATATGTATCATTTTTCGCAAAGCAGTAGCGTACCGTATTCTGATATAAATGGTTATGGACATTTCTTACAAGCTGCGCATTGGTACACATTATATTGGGGCGCGTTAAGTCTTGTTTTAGCGATTGTTGGGTTTGCGTTATGGCACCGTGGTCCTTCACAAACGCTGCGCACACGCCTGTCTATGCTTCGTTATAATATGTCGTTAAAAGGGCAAGCGATTGCGGTTATTAGTGCACTAGTGTTTGTTGGTGCAGGCTACAATATTTATAACAACACGCGAGTTTTGAATGAGTTTACTACGAGCGATGAGTTTCAAGACAAGCAAATAAGTTATGAACAGCAGTTTGCACAATACAAAGACTTAGCAGTACCTATGGTGACCGATGTTGACTTAACTGTTGATATTTATCCAAAAAAGCGTGCTTTAAGTGCTGTGGCAAAAATTAAATTTACTAATACCTCTAACGAGCCAATTACGCGAGTGTTAATAAGCTCACCTCAACACGCTAAAAGTTGGGATGTAGCTATGGCAGGCGGTAAGATAGTTGAAAAATTACCAGCGCTTTATTCAGCATGGTTTGAGTTTGAGCAGCCGCTTATGCCAAACGAAATAAGAGAAGGGCAACTGTCGGTTACTCGTGATCATACAGCCTTTACTGATAAAGGCTCTGATACACAATTAGTTGCCAATGGCACTTTTATTAATAACTTGGAACTCCTTCCTAGCTTTGGTTATAGCCGTGGTTTACAGGTAGCTGATAAATTTGAACGCCGTAAGCATGATTTACCAGAACTTGAACGTGCCCATAAGCTAGAAGACAGTCAGTACTATACTCAAAGTGATTTTGGTGCAGCTAATGGGTTTATTAACTTTAAGGCAACGGTAACAACCGACGAGTCGCAATTTGCTATTACCCCAGGGTATTTACAAAGTGAAAGTGTAAAAGACGGGCGCCGTACTTTTGTTTATGAAATGGATGCGCCTATTTTAAACTTTTATGCGGTGCTTTCGGCTGAACTTGAAAGTAAAAAGGTTGAGCATAATGGGGTAAATATTGAGGTGTATTACCACAAAAATCATGCATGGAATGTTGACCGCATGATTGAGTCGGTACAAGACTCGATAGATTACTTTACACAAGCATTTGGGCCGTATCAGCATAAGCAGCTACGTATAATTGAATTTCCTAAGTATCGCTCGTTTGCACAAAGTTTTGCCAATACAGTCCCTTACTCAGAAAGCATGGGGTTTATTACAGACTTAAGAGATGAGAGTAAAGTTGACTACCCTTACTATGTTACCGCACATGAAGTAGCGCACCAGTGGTGGGGGCATCAAGTGTCGGGAGCAAATGTTGAGGGGAGCGCAGTTATGTCAGAAACGCTTTCACAATACAGTGCGCTTATGGTGCTTGAAAAACGCTTTGGCGCAGAGAAGCTACGTAAGTTTTTAAAATATGAGCTTGATAGGTACTTAATAGGGCGTACAGGGGAAGCCTTTGAAGAAATGCCACTATATAAAACGCAGTCTCAACAATATCTTCATTACAATAAAGGATCTGTGGTAATGATGGCGATTTATGATCGTTTAGGTGAAAAACGGTTAAATGATGCACTCAAAGCATTTTTAAATGAGTTTCAGTACCAATCAACACCATACCCAACAACACTTGATTTACTTAGCTATTTAAAACAAGACGCAACACAAGCAGAGCAAAGTTTTATTGACGATCAGTTTAAATATATCACCTTATATGAGCTTGAGATGAAAGATGTGTCAGTTACAGATAGCGTTGATAGCGAAGGATTTTATACTGTAACACTTAGCGTAGAAGCCGTTAAACAGCGTGCGGATGGCCAAGGTGAAGAAACTGAACAGCCGCTCGATGAGCTAATTGATATTGCATTGTTTAGCGATGACCCTGAAAACCTACTAGCTGAAGATTTTGTTATTTACTCTCAAAAGCACCAAATAGTATCAGGTACTAATACTATTGAGCTTAAAGTAAAAGAAAAGCCACTATTTGCGGGGGTTGATCCTTACATTAAGCTAGTCGACAAGGACAGTAAAAATAACCTAGCTAAATTTTAAGGTCTATCTACTAACCACTTAAACTGACTAATTTAAAGGCCGCATTTATGCGGCCTTTATGTGTAATAAACTGTATAAAACTTCATAGCGTTTCTACATATTCCCCACAGCTTTTTACGCTAATATTTTATGTTCTCTTATAAAGTTACCTTACTGGTATTTAGTTTATAAGAAAGAGTATGAAACCATTAATTATAGGGGCGATAGCATTAAGCCTGAGTGCTTGTTCTGCGGTAACCGTTCAGCCACAGGCAACAGCAAAAATAACGAGCCAAGCTAATTACGAAGATAGTCGCTCATTTTACTTTTGGGGATTGGTAGGCGAGCAACGCGTAGACGTAAAACAAATATGTTCAAATACACCGGTTATTCAAATGCAGTCACAACAAACGTTTAGTGATGGAGCGCTGAGTTTAATTACGCTTGGAATATACTCGCCCCATACCATTAAAGTGTGGTGCCAAGAGCAAGTAATAGGGGAAACATTATGAGTATCAAGCTACTTGCAGCCGGTTGCACACTGATTATTTTAACGGGATGTACAAATATTTACTTTGATAACGGAGCACAAAGCAAAGTAAGCAATAAAACGCTAAAAAGCTCACAGTGGCATCATAATTTTGCACTTGCGTTGTACGAGGGATCAGAGCCGTTAGATTTAACAACACATTGCCCACAAGGTGAATGGCAAAGCGCTCATACGTATAAATCGTTTACTAATGGTTTAGCTGAGGTGGTTGTGAATCAAATCGGCCCAGCTTGGTACCCTAAAACAGTAGAAGTACAATGTAATAAGGTACCATTTAAGGCAAAACAGCTATAAAACGAGAAAAGGGCCAAAAGGCCCTTCGTGTTGCAGCAAGTAACACATTCTTTCTTATAAATTAAAGTCTACAGAATAAGCAACGTAAGCTTTAATATCTGAATCATCCATATCTGTATCAGACAAACCAAAAGTAAAACCGTCTTTCGAAATTGATACACCGTAATCTAAGATATTATCATCGCCAATAAAATCACCAGAGTAATGGCCTAAGTGAAGTGCCATTTCAGTGCCGTTACTGCCAACAGCAAAACCGTAGTCAGCTGTCAGGTAAAGTGAATCACCAAAGTCTGTACCATCACCACTTGCAGCTGATGTTGCTAATACAGAAGCACCAAAGGTAAAGCCTTCAACACTGATGCTACCGTAAATTTCAGAGAAATCTGCGTCTGCTTCAGAAGCTGCGTCTGGGTAAGCGTAATAAATATAACCAACATCGTAGCTAACACTTTCGTTAATATCGCCACCAAAGCCTGCATATAAGTCAAGCTCATAGGTCATTTCATCTGCCCACGATGCATTTGAAGCCCAAGTACCTGCATAAAAGCCCGATTCATTGGCATAATCAATACCGCCTGAAATAGCTGCATCGCCCCCAGTTTGCTCTTGACCGCGCCATAAGTAGTTTGATGTTGCCGCTGCATTAGCAGTTACTTCAGCATGCACAGCTGTAGATGTTAAAGATGTTGCGCCCATTAATGCTATAGCACTTATAGCGATGGTTTTTTTTAGTTTTAGCATGTCCATTTCCCGTTATATGATTTTTGCTCGCCAAGGTTTTTATTATGTAATCGGAACCTTTAGGCTGACGGCTTTTTATTGTTTAACTAACGGGATAATTGCACTGTATGTGCCAGCTTCATTATTTTTTATTAAAAATTATTTTTTATTTATTAAAAACATGAGCTTGAATTTTATGAATAGGATGGGGATATAACATGAAGGAAGATGTTGCGCACATTGCTGGTGCATAAATTAACCTAGCCGCACCATAAAAGTACGGCTAAATTAGAAGGTTTTAGCCGAATATAGTGCGCATAAGGCTAATTGTTTCGTTTACGCTGCGACCTTTTTGTACTTCACTCACAATTGAATCACGTTTACTGCGAATGTGTTCAGGAATATCGTCAGCAGCAAGAGCACGGTCTACTAAAATTTCTGCAGACTCTTTACCTCTACGCTGAGTTTTACCTGTTGTAGTTGTAGTACGTTTAGGCTTGGTTAGCAGTTTAATGTAGTTAGAATTATCTGGTGTTTTAGCATCAGCGTAGTGAAAGAAACATGGAATTAATGCTTTAATAGCAACCAATTGTTCTTCTAACTCGTTACTAGGTTTAGCCATTTTATACCATGACATAGCTTGAATACCTTTTACGATATCTTGCCAGTAACGCTCAAAATCACTATTTTTAAGTTTAGAAACACCAAGGGCACCACATAATGCATCTAATCGATTATTTGTAATCGGAGTAAATAAATCAGGGCGACGCATTGCAAGCAGTCGTGTTGCAGGCGCAAGTGTTGGTTTTTCGTTGTTGTCGGTGAATATTTTTGAATAAGCAGCAACAAATTGTTGATACTCATATTGAGTAATATCACCTTCAAGTGGAATATTTGCTAGTGCGTCGTCAAAAGCACCTGGTAAATCTCCAAGCATTTGATGGAAGCTCTTCGCACTCTTTGTAGATGCAAACCATTCAACGTCAAAGTTGTATGTGCTTGGATCAAGTGATGCTATGTGCTTACCGCTAAACGCAAGTAAGTCTTCAGGGATCATATCTTTAAGAGATTGCTCACGAATGCTTTTAATGTAGTCGACTAAACGAAGTTGTTCATCAAGTGCAATAACGTCTTTGTGTTGTTCTACAAATACACTTACAACAGGCCAAGGAGCAATACGTAAAGCTTTAGCCTGTAAAAAGCTAATCGCTTGCCCTGTAATGAGAATTCACTCAGCATGGCAAACGGCGCATACTTAAATATTATTTAGCCTTAAAGCTGCAGAGATTGTTATAAAACAAATGAACCCAGCTTGATACCATAAAATAGTGGACGTGAGCTATTCTTTGGTATTTTTAAAAGTGGGCAGTGATTGATGCCGGTTATTCGTGACTTAATATACTTATGGGGTCTAGTTTTACTGCTTTATAGCAGGAAAACTAGACTCTAATATAGGACTGAAAATAGCTTTAAGTATTATACTTGTCAGCGTGAATTAGTTATTTAAAAGAGTTAATAGGCTAGGGTCTTCAGTTTCAATATATAATGCTTTTAATTTTTTATCACCACTTTCGGTTTCAGTAAATTGCTGAAAAGAATAGTTTTTAGAAAAACTTGAAAGAGCCTCAATAGATGCTTGATTACTACTTTGTGTATAAGTAAGTTCTAGTGCGCAAACCTTCCCTGCACACTCTAGATCTTGCTGTAAAATAGTGACGTCTTTTAATTCATTTAGAATAAAATCGTTTAGCTTATCTTTACGTATTTGTGCTATTTCAGAGTATTCAATATTAGACATACGCTGCAGTAATATTGAAGTATCATTTTTAAATACGTCGTCCAATGCTTTTGTTGAAACAAATTCTTTTCCACCCTCAGTTGAAACAAATTCTTCAGAGAAAGCGTTAGGGCTTGAAATAGGCAATTTAGATATCGCTGCCACTTTTTGCTCTACAACTTTGTGCTGTTTGACAGATGGTTCAGAGGCTTTACTTAATAGGGTGTTTGGCTCAATTGGAGGCTTAGCTTTTTCATTACTAAGAATGGCTTCATCAGTTGGTTGTATGTGGGTTAGCGGAGGATCTGAAGGCTGCCCAGTGTTTAAAATACCAATACCAAGAATGGCGACAAAAACAAGTGCAATTAAAAATATGTATTTCATTTTACTATCCTTAGAAGAGAAAGGCATACGCCTTTCTAAATGATGCTTATTCCAACCGTATCATACAAGAAACTTGACCACCACCAGAGCACGAATAGCTAACTGTACCACCCTCACCATGAACAACCGTCATGCTACCTGAGGTGCAACGGCATGTCATTGTTGCATAGGTAAATGTACTCATTGTGATTAAAAAAACGCTAAAATAACTGTAATTTTTTTTGATAAATTCATAATAATCCTTAATCGTGATTTCGAACTTTAATGTTACCTTATTGTTTTTTTTGTAAATAACTATTTTCTAGGTGGTTTAAATATGAGAAAGGGCCTTGCGGCCCTTAGTGTTGCAGCAAGTAACACATTTTTTTATAGGCTAAAGTCTGCAGAGTCGACAACGTAAGCTTTTAAATCTGAGTCATCGATATCATTATCAGATAAGCCAAAAGTAAAGCCATCCTTAGAGATTGAAACGCCGTAATCGATGATGTTGTCATCACCAATAAAGCCGCCTGAGTAATGCCCCAAATGCAGCGCTATTTCAGTTCCATTACTACCAATAGCGAATCCATAGTCTGTTGTTAAATAAAGTGAATCACCAAAGTCGGAACCATCACCACTAGCAGCTGAAGTTGCTAATACCGAAGCACCAAAAGTGAAACCTTCTACACTGATACTCCCGTAAACCTCAGAGAAATCTGCGTCAGCTTCTGAAGCAGCATCAGGGTAGGCATAGTAAATATAACCAACATCATAGCTAACGCTTTCATTGATTGCGCCACTAAAGCCTGCATATAAGTCGAGCTCGTAGGTCATTTCATCTGCCCACGATGCATTTGATGCCCATGTACCGGCATAAAAGCCGGACTCGTTAGCGTAATCAATTCCACCCGAAATAGTAGCGTCGCCTCCTGTTTGCTCTTGACACGCCATAAGTGGTTGGAGGTTGCTGCTGCATTTGCAGTTACCTCTGCAAATGTCGTTGTTGATGTTATGCCTGCAAACGCCAGTGCACCGAAGAGTATTGTTTTTTGTAGTTTTAGCATGTTTCACTCCCGCTATATGACTTTTGCATACCAAGGTTTTATTATGTATTGCTTTGACCTTTTAACTGGATGCATTTTTATTATTTAACTGGGAAGGTAATAGCACTGTATGTGCCAGTCTCGTTTTAATTATTTTTAAGTAAAACTAATGCTATTAAAACAATTGCTTATGATGAAATTATGTTTTTGGAAGGAAGTTTTTTGATTTTCTGTCGCACGCTGCTGGTGCATAAACTAACCTAGCTGTACTATTAAAGTACAGCTAGGAAAGGTTTTTTAGCCAAAAATAGTGCGCATAAGGCTAATTGTTTCGTTTACACTGCGACCTTTTTGAACTTCACTAACAATTGAATCGCGTTTACTGCGAATATGTTCAGGAATATCGTCAGCAGCAAGAGCACGGTCTACTAAAATTTCTGCAGACTCTTTACCTCTACGCTGAGTTTTACCTGTTGTAGTTGTAGTGCGCTTAGGCTTGCTTAGCAGTTTAATGTAGTTAGAGTTATCTGGTGTTTTAGCATCAGCATAGTGAAAGAAACATGGGATTAGCGCTTTAATAGCAACTAATTGTTCTTCTAACTCATTACTCGGTTTAGCCATTTTGTACCATGACATAGCTTGAATACCTTTTACGATATCTTGCCAGTAACGCTCAAAATCACTATTTTTAAGTTTAGAAACACCAAGGGCACCACATAAAGCATCTAATCGATTATTTGTAATCGGAGTAAATAAATCAGGGCGACGCATTGCAAGCAAACGAGTTGCAGGCGCAAGTGTTGGTTTTTCGTTGTTGTCGGTGAATATTTTTGAATAAGCAGCAACAAATTGTTGATACTCATATTGAGTAATATCACCTTCAAGTGGAATATTTACTAGTGCGTCGTCAAAAGCACCTGGTAAATCACCAAGCATTTGATGGAAGCTCTTTGCACTCTTTGTAGATGCAAACCATTCAACGTCAAAGTTGTATGTGCTTGGATCAAGTGATGCCATGTGCTTACCGCTAAACGCAAGTAAGTCTTCAGTGATCATATCTTTAAGAGACTGTTCACGAATGCTTTTAATGTAGTCTACTAAACGAAGTTGTTCATCAAGTGCAATAACGTCTTTGTGTTGTTCTACAAATACACTTACAACAGGCCACGGAGCAATACGTAAAGTTTTAACCTGTAAAAAGCTGATAGCTGAAATAAGCTGATCGTGTAGCTTTTTAAGTACAGGTAACTGCTGTGGCTCTAGTAAATCGTAGTTCATACGATCTCTGCTAGCATTTAGCAATTCGTAACACCAAGGTAAAAAATCATCAGGGTGGTTTTCTACTTTCACGGCCATAAGGTTAAGGCTTAACTCTGAAGATTGCTTCAGAATGTTCTGATAGATTTGGTTTTCTTGTTCGCCTAGCGTCATTTTTGACGGTGAAATTAGCAGTTTTTTCATGCCTTGTAGAATCTCCGGATTAGATATATATTTTTTTGCTGGTCTATTTTAGCGCAATTACGCTAATAACAACAGCGCTGTCCTTCATACGTTGTAATTGAAGTGACTAAATCGGTATTTTTGCTAATAAAATGAGACTAACGCTTTAATATGTATCAATCATTTTCATCCAGTACAAAGACGCTTTCAACTGAGGTATTAAAATGCTTGGCTATTTTTAGAGCAATTATTACCGAAGGCGTAAACCGGTTTGTTTCTACGGTACTTATTGTTTTGCGCGACACGTTAATAGCATCAGCAAGTTCTTGCTGTGAAAGCCCAGCCTCTTTTCGATACTTTGCTATGTTATTTTGCATATCCACTCCTAATCACGACTTTGCCAAAGCAATGAAGCGCCATATACCAAGAGCACGATACCTAGGTAGAATACCGCCATAGTTGCATGCGAGACCTCGCGAGCTATTTCATCGCCTTTATAAAAAACACCCAGAAGGCAAAATACAAATGCAAAACTTGTATGTTTAAAGGCATTAGTATCAATGGTGTTTAGAAACTCATCTTTACAAGCGTATTGAAAATACATTTTTAACGGAAAGCCTCCTTTAATGAGGTAAATAATCACTATAACCATATAAAAAGAAACGCCCAATCCAACAAATAATAACCCTTCGTTATCGTGCTTTATTAGTGAGTAAACACTGAGAAGTAAACAAACCATGCCTGTGCTTATACTAAGCCATATATTTTGACTCATAAACTTTTCTTCAGTTTTAATATCCTGTTGTTTCATAATATTTATCCTGTAATAGTATTTGATATTTTGTAACCTCTGGGTATCACCGGGTCAGTATTTATTTGTAACCTAAAGGTATCAAAATGTTTCAGGAAAGATTCATATAGAACAGGTAAAATGGTTTTAGTGGCTTTTTTACATCAACTACAATGATTTTAAGGCTAACACTCGCTATGATAAGAACATTATTTGCACGTTTGAAAGGACGATCATGAAAACCTTACTTAAAATTGTAGGTGTAATACTTTTACTATGTATAGCACTAATTGTTGCCGCACCGTTTTTAATTCCTACTGATACTATTTTTAATAAAGTGTCGCAGCAGGTAGAACAAACAACTGGGCGCACTCTTACTATTAAAGGTGATAAAACACTTAGCGTATTCCCTGCATTAAAGTTAGAACTTAACGACGTGCATTTTGCAAATATGGAATCAGGTTCGCGCGCCGATATGGCGAGTATGAAACAGCTTGCTGTACACATACCTTGGTTTTCATTATTTGGTGGTGAGTTTAAATTAGATAAGTTTGTTATAAATGAACCAAATATCCTATTAGAAACTGACAAAAATGGTAAAGCTAATTGGCAGTTGTTTGATGCAGTTGCAGAGCAACCTAAAGAGCAAAGCCAATCAGGTGAAGCGATAAAGCTTCCAGATAACTTTGATATTGAGTTAGGCGAGGTCGCTATTTATGGCGGCACATTTACTTATTTAGATGGTCTAACAGGTGCTAAGCAACAAATTAGTGATTTAGAACTCGCTATTTTACTTCCATCACTTCGTAAAACATTAGAAGTAAAAGGGGGTATTACTTATATGCAGGAGCGTTTTGAGCTTGATATAAAATTAGATACTCCTGCTAAAGCAATTGAAGGTGCTACTTTTAATGTTAAACAAACCTTAGATTCTCGTTTAGTTGATCTAACGTTCGAAGGGAGCATCGCTGGGCAAGGACAAGATATTAAAGGTCAGTTATCACTAAGCGGTGAGTCTGTTAAAAGTATTGCAAAATGGCAAGGTGTAGAGTTAAACGCTAAAGACAATGCTTTTAACGCATTTAGTGTAAACGGTAAAATGCACCTAGCAGGTGAGAAATTTAATTTAGAAGATTTAGTTGCGACGTTAGACGCATTGGAAATAAAAGGTAAGAGCGAGCTTAACCTAGGTAAGCGTTTAGCTGTAAATGCTGATATTGATTTAGGTATGCTTGATTTAAACCCGTACCTGCCTGAAGCAGTAGCAAAACAAGAAGAGCCAGTAGAGCAAAATGATAAGCCTGCGGAGCCAATAGTATGGGATGACACTAAAATTGATCTAAGTGCGTTAAATTCACTAGATGCGAATGTAGTTATTCGTTCAAGTGGATTAAAAGCTAACGATATTAAGTTGGGCGCAAATCAATTTACTGTTGCTTTAAAAAATAGCATTGCAAAACTAAGCCTAGATAGCTTTTCTGCTTATGAAGGGTCAGGTAAAGGCGTTATCAATGTAAACGCACAACAAGTACCTTATAAAATATCAACTAACTTTGACTTAGCTGGTATAGATGCACAGCCTTTATTAACTGATGCGGCAGGTTTTGACAAGCTAATGGGTAAGGGGTCTTTAAATTGGAACCTAAACACAACTGGCCAAAGTCAAAAGTCGTTTATTGGTGCGCTTAACGGAAAACTTGGATTTGAGTTTGCTGATGGAGCCGTAAAAGGTGCGAATATAGCTGAGATGGTTCGTAAAGGTAAGGAACTCATTTCAGGAAACTTTGGTGCTGCGTCTGAAGGGCTGGATACTGGGTTTGAAGAATCAGAGCAAACAGATTTCTCTGCACTAACGGGAAGCTTCAACTTTACTAATGGTGTTGGCAAAAATACTGATTTATCACTTATTAGCCCACTTATTAGAATATCTGGTGAAGGGGACGTCGATTTACCGCAAACAATGGTTAACTACCGTTTGGTTACGGGCATAGTTGGATCAATCGAAGGACAGGGAACTACTGATGACAGTAGTGGCTTTAAAATACCATTACGTATAAAAGGGCCTTTCCATGATGTTGGTATAAAGCTTGATATAGGCAATGCGCTCAAAGATGAAGCTAAGCAGAAAGTCGATGAGGCTAAAGAAAAAGCCAAAGACAAAGCAAAAGATAAGATTAAAGATAAATTAAAAGGTTTATTTGGTTAATCAACTACAGCTAACGTAAACAAGGCACTTATATAGTGCCTTGTTTGTTTTGTAACCATCTGTAAAATAGCTACATAGCCGTAATTACTCAACTTTAATAACCATACACTCCAAATTAATTAAAAAATAACCTATCGCTACCCCCTCAATGCTGGTACAATTGCCCGCCCTTAAGAGACAACTCGTTTGTTTTTTGATTGGGATTTAATCGAAATGTCTGATTTTTAAACGAATTTTAGACACGTTGTAATTACTACACCGGAGGTCATTAACATGATCCAAATGCAAACTCAGCTGGAAGTTGCTGATAACAGCGGCGCTCGCAAAGTGCAGTGTATAAAAGTCCTTGGTGGTTCACACCGTCGCTACGCAGCGATTGGCGACATCATTAAAGTTTCTGTAAAAGAAGCTATTCCTCGCGGTAAAGTGAAGAAAGGTGATGTTAAAAACGCGGTAGTTGTGCGTACCAGAAAAGGTGTTCGCCGTCCAGATGGTTCTCTGATCCGTTTTGACAGCAACGCGGCTGTTATCTTAAATGATAACTTGCAGCCAATTGGTACACGTATTTTCGGCCCTGTGACTCGCGAACTTCGTAATGATAAGTTCATGAAAATCGTTTCACTAGCCCCAGAAGTACTGTAAGGAGCCAATCATGGCAGCAAAAATACGTCGTGATGACGAAGTAATCGTACTAGCAGGTAAAGACAAAGGTAAGCGCGGAAAAGTGCTTTCAGTTGTTACTGAATCTGGTCGAATCTTTGTCGAAGGCATAAACTTGATCAAGAAACACCAAAAGCCGGTTCCACAATTGAACCAAGCTGGCGGCATTGTTGAGAAAGAAGCATCTATGGATGCATCAAACGTTGCGATCTTCAACTCGGAAACGAGTAAAGCTGATCGTGTAGGTTTCAAGATTGAAGATGGTAAGAAATTACGTATCTTTAAATCTACTGGTAAAACTATCTAATAGTTGGAGTAGAATGATGGCGAAACTGCATGAAGTATATAAAGACAAAGTAGTTGCTGAACTTCAAGAGAAGTTTGGTTTCAGCTCTGTCATGCAAGTCCCTCAGATCGAAAAGATCACATTGAATATGGGCGTGGGCGAAGCCCTAGCTGACAAGAAGATTTTAGATAACGCAGTAGCGGATCTAGCAGCAATCTCTGGTCAGAAACCTCTAATCACTAAAGCACGCAAATCTGTTGCTGGCTTCAAAGTGCGTGAAGGTTACCCGATTGGTTGTAAAGTAACCCTACGCGGTGAGCGTATGTGGGACTTTTTTGAGCGTTTGGTATCAATCGCTATCCCACGTATTCGTGACTTCCGTGGCGTAAGTGCTAAGTCTTTTGATGGACGTGGCAACTACAGCATGGGCGTACGTGAACAAATCATCTTCCCAGAAATCGATTACGATAAAGTAGACCGTGTACGCGGTATGGATATTACTATCACTACTTCTGCGAAATCTGATGAGGAAGGCCGTGCGTTGTTAGAAGCGTTTAACTTCCCATTTAAGAAATAAGGGTAGGGTTATGGCAAAGAATTCTATGAAAGCGCGCGAAGCAAAGCGCACAAAACTAGTTGCTCAGTTCGCTGAAAAGCGCGCGGCACTAAAAGCTATCATCAGTGATGTTAATACATCTGAAGATGATCGTTGGGACGCGGTACTTAAGCTACAAGCTTTACCTCGTGATTCTAGCCCTGCACGTCAACGTAATCGTTGTAACATTACGGGCCGCCCACATGGTTTCCTTCGCAAATTCGGCATGAGCCGTATTAAAGTTCGCGAAGCAGCTATGCGCGGTGAAATTCCTGGCCTTAAAAAGGCTAGCTGGTAATAGAATCATGGGAGTAAGACTATGAGCTTGCAAGATCCTATCGCGGATTTGTTCACACGAATTCGTAACGGTCAATCAGCGAAGAAAGTATCTGTAACGATGCCAACTTCAAAGCTGAAAGTAGCATTAGCTAAAGTACTAAAAGACGAAGGTTATATCGTAGATTTCGCCGTTAACGGTGAAACTAAACCTGAGCTTTCTATCGAATTGAAGTACTTCGAAGGCAAAGCTGTAATTGAAAATATCCAGCGTGTAAGTCGCCCTGGTCTACGTATCTATAAGAAACGTGACCAATTACCTAAGGTAATGGGTGGTCTTGGTATCGCTATCGTATCAACTTCTAAAGGCCTAATGACAGACCGCACAGCACGTAGTGCTGGTGTTGGTGGTGAAATCATTGGTTTTGTAGCTTAATCGGAGGGGAACTATGTCTCGCATAGCAAAGGCACCAATTACTGTTCCTGCCGGTGTAGAAGTTACATTAAAAGGCCAGGAAATCACAGTTAAAGGCAAAAACGGTGAACTTACTCGTACTATCAACAACGCTGTTGAAGTACAAGTTAATGACAACGTTATTACTACTTTACCTCGTGATGGCGTAGCTAATGCATGGGCTCAAGCAGGTACTGCTCGCGCTCTAATCAACAACATGGTTGTTGGTACGCATGAAGGTTACGAGAAGAAACTTCAGTTAGTAGGCGTGGGTTACCGTGCTGCAGCTAAGGGTAAAACATTAGATTTAACTCTTGGCTTCTCACACCCAGTTAATTTCGCAGTTCCTGAAGGAATTACGATTGAAACTCCAAGCCAAACAGAAGTTCTAGTTAAGGGCGTAGATAAGCAGTTAGTTGGTCAAACAGCTGCTAACATTCGTGCATACCGTAAACCTGAGCCTTATAAAGGCAAGGGTGTTCGTTATTCAGATGAGAATGTACGCCGTAAAGAGGCTAAGAAGAAGTAAGGTAAGACGATGGATAAAAAAACAGCTCGTCTACGTCGTGCTAAACGCACTCGTAGAAATTATATTGAACAAGGCACAACGCGTCTTGTTATCCACCGCACGCCACGTCACATCTACGCTCAAGTTGTAAATGCTGAGGGTAATGTACTGGCTGCTGCTTCTACTGTTGAAAAGGCTATTAGCGAAACAGTTAAAGGCACCGGTAACGTTGAAGCTGCGCAAGCAGTTGGCAAAGCGGTTGCTGAACGTGCGGCTGACAAAGGCATCGAAAAGATTGCTTTTGATCGCAGTGGCTTTAAATATCACGGCCGTGTGAAGGCGCTAGCTGATGCTGCGCGTGAAGCCGGTTTGCAATTCTAGGAGTAGACTATGGCTAACGTAGAAGCAAAGCAACAACAGCCTGATCTAGCTGAAAAGCTAATCGCGGTGAACCGTGTGTCTAAAGTAGTTAAAGGTGGTCGTATCTTTAGCTTTACTGCACTAACTGTAGTTGGTGATGGCGCAGGTAAAGTAGGTTTCGGTTATGGTAAAGCACGTGAAGTTCCAGCTGCTATTCAAAAAGCAATGGAAAAAGCACGTCGTAACATGATCAACGTAGACCTAAATGGCAACACATTACAGCATCCTGTTAAGGGACGTCATGCTGGCTCACTAGTGTTCATGAAACCAGCATCTGAAGGTACTGGTATCATTGCAGGTGGTGCTATGCGTGCAGTACTTGAAGTGACTGGTGTGCAGAACGTACTTTCTAAATGTTACGGTTCTACTAACCCAATCAACGTGGTACGTGCAACGATTTCGGCTCTTGAGAATATGAATTCTCCACAGTCAATCGCTGCAAAACGTGGCCTTCGCGTAGACGAAATACTGGGGTAACCATGGCAAATCAAACTGTAAAAGTAACACAAGTAAAAAGCTCTATCGGTCGTTTACCGAAACATAAAGCTACATTACGCGGTCTTGGTTTACGTCGTATCAACCACACTGTTGAGTTAGAAGACACAGCATGTGTACGTGGTATGATAAACAAGGTTTCTTACATGGTTAAGGTAGAGGGTTAATTCGATGCATTTGAATACACTTTCACCTGCTGCAGGTTCAAAAACTGCTCCAAAACGTGTTGGTCGTGGTATCGGTTCTGGTCTAGGTAAGACTGGTGGTCGTGGTCACAAAGGTCAAAAATCACGTTCTGGCGGCAAAGTACGCGTTGGTTTTGAAGGCGGTCAAATGCCTATGCAACGTCGTCTACCTAAATTTGGTTTTACTTCTCGCAAATCTTTAGTATCTGCAGAAATAAACCTTTTTGAAATCGCTAAAGTAGAAGGCGATGTGGTAGACCTAAGCGCGTTACAAGCAGCTGGTCTAGTTAAAAAGAACGTTCTTTTCGTTAAAGTTGTTAAATCTGGCGAAGTTTCACGCGCTGTTACCGTTAAAGGCCTTAAAGCCTCTAAAGGTGCTCGCGAAGCTATTGAAGCTGCCGGAGGCAAGGTAGAAGACTAAGGAAGTACTAATGGCTAAACCAGGTCAAGATACAAAAAGTGCACAAGGTGGACTTTCGGAATTGAAGCGCCGATTACTCTTCGTATTGGGTGCTATCATAATTTACCGTCTAGGTTCATTTGTGCCGATCCCTGGGATTGACGCCGCTGTACTTGCCGATTTCTTCGAGCAACAAAAGGGCACCATTGTTGAGATGTTCAACATGTTCAGTGGTGGTGCACTTGAGCGAGCTTCAGTGTTAGCACTGGGTATTATGCCGTATATCTCGGCTTCGATTATTACGCAACTATTAACGCATATGTATCCTCCGTTTATAGAGCTTAAGAAAGAAGGTGAGCAAGGGCGTAAAAAAATTAGCCAGTACACACGCTATGGCACGCTTGTGCTAGCTACTATTCAATCAATCGGTATTGCTTCTAGCTTACCGGGCATGATGGAGGGGTTAGTTGTTAACCCTGGTATGGGTTTCTATTTCACCGCAGTGGTGAGTTTAGTAACTGGTACTATGTTCCTTATGTGGTTGGGTGAACAAATAACAGAGCGCGGTATCGGTAACGGTATCTCTGTTCTAATATTTGTTGGTATTGTAGCTAACTTGCCGTCTGCTATTGGTTCGACAGTCGAAATGGCGCGCCAAGGTGATTTGAATGTTTTTGTACTGTTGATGGTTGCGGTAATCGTATTCGCTGTTACTTATCTTGTAGTGTTTTTCGAACGTGGACAACGTCGTATTGTTGTTAACTACGCTAAACGCCAACAAGGTCGTCAAGTATTTGCTGCTCAAAGCACGCATTTACCACTAAAAGTAAATATGGCGGGTGTTATTCCACCAATCTTCGCTAGCAGTATAATTCTGTTCCCTGGTACAATTGCTAGCTGGTTCGGCCAAGGTGAAGGTCCAGTCGCTGATGTATTACAAGCTGTTGCTACTACGTTGACCCCAGGTCAACCGTTGTACTCACTTGTTTTAGCTGCGGCTATTATCTTCTTCTGCTTTTTCTACACAGCGTTGGTTTTTAACCCACGTGAAACAGCAGATAACCTTAAGAAATCTGGCGCATTTATCCCAGGTATTCGTCCAGGTGAGCAGACATCTAAATACATTGATAAAGTGATGACACGCCTGACATTGGCAGGTGCTTTGTATATAACCTTTATCTGTCTGGTGCCTGAATTCATGACGATGGCGTGGCAAACGCCATTCTACTTCGGCGGTACATCAGTTTTGATTATCGTTGTAGTGATCATGGACTTTATGGCACAAGTACAGACTCACCTGATGTCTCATCAGTATGATTCTGTGCTGAAAAAAGCGAACCTTAAAGGCTACGGTCGATAAGGTCAGTTTACGGAGTTGAGCAATGAAAGTACGTGCTTCCGTTAAGAAAATATGCCGTAACTGTAAAGTTATTAAACGTGCTGGTGTAGTACGCGTAATTTGCAGTGAGCCTAAGCATAAGCAAAGGCAAGGTTAAGTAAACAGCGTGCAGGCTGAGTTTTCTCGGCCTGTGTTTTTAGTAGTAATTTGGTCTTCGTTTGAGTATCCTTACGGGCTTTTCAAACAGATGATTACCAAATTCGAATATAGGAGATGTGTTAGTGGCCCGTATTGCTGGCATTAACGTCCCTGATCATAAACATGCAGTTATTGGTTTAACAGCTATTTATGGCATAGGTAAGACTCGCTCTAAGGCTATCTTAGTAGCGACTGGTATCGCCGAAACCACAAAAATCGGTGAACTTTCAGACGAAATTCTTGACGTACTGCGTGATGCAGTTGGCAAGTACACTGTTGAAGGTGATCTTCGTCGTGAAGTTACTTTAAATATCAAGCGCCTTATGGACCTTGGTTGTTATCGTGGCCTACGTCACCGTCGCTCTTTACCACTACGTGGTCAAAGAACTAAGACTAACGCGCGCACCCGCAAGGGTCCTCGTAAGCCTATTAAGCGATAAGGGGATAGTATTATGGCTAAGACACCAATTCGTCGTAAAAAGGTTAAAAAACAAGTTGCTGATGGTATGGCTCATGTTCATGCGTCTTTCAACAACACTATTGTAACGATTACCGACCGTCAAGGTAATGCACTATCATGGGCTACTGCCGGTGGTTCAGGTTTCCGTGGTTCACGTAAATCTACACCATTTGCTGCTCAGGTTGCTGCAGAGCGTGCAGGTACTGCTGCTCAAGAATACGGTTTAAAAAATCTAGAAGTTTTCATCAAAGGTCCAGGTCCAGGTCGTGAATCTGCTGTACGTGCTTTGAATGCTGCTGGTTACCGTATTACCAACATTACTGACGTGACGCCTATACCACATAATGGTTGTCGTCCACCGAAGAAACGTCGCGTTTAACAATAGGTTAGGAGAAATAACATGGCAAGATATTTGGGCCCTAAGCTCAAGCTGAGTCGTCGTGAAGGTACTGACCTGTTCCTTAAGAGCGGCGTAAGAGCTATCGACTCTAAGTGTAAACTTGAGACTGCACCTGGTCAGCACGGCGCCCGTAAAGGTCGTTTATCTGATTACGGTTTACAATTACGTGAAAAGCAAAAAGTACGTCGTATATACGGTGTATTAGAAAAGCAATTCCGTAACTACTACAAAGAAGCTGCTCGCCTTAAGGGTAATACAGGTGAAAACTTGTTACAGCTTTTAGAGCAACGTTTAGACAATGTTGTATATCGCATGGGTTTTGCTAGCACACGTGCAGAAGCACGTCAGTTAGTAAGCCATAAAGCGATTTTAGTTAATGGTCGTGTTGTGAACATTCCTTCATACGTAATTACTCCAGAAGATACTGTTGTAATCCGTGAGAAGTCTAAGACACAAGCACGTATCATCGCTGCTCTAGAGTTGGCTGAGCAACGTGAAAAGCCGACTTGGGTTGAAGTTGACGGTAAGAAATTGGAAGGCAGCTTTAAGCGTCTACCTGAGCGTTCAGACCTGTCTGCGGACATTAATGAACAACTAATCGTCGAACTTTACTCTAAGTAAAGTTAAGAGTTAAGAGAGGATAAAATGCAGGGTTCTGTTACAGAATTTCTAAAACCAAGGTTAGTCGACATCGACGCTATCAACCCAACGCGTTCTAAAATAGTTTTAGAACCATTAGAGCGTGGCTTTGGCCATACTCTGGGTAATGCTTTACGCCGTATATTACTTTCATCTATGCCTGGATGTGCAGTAACTGAAGTTGAAATCGACGGTGTATTACATGAGTACAGCGCGAAAGAAGGCGTTCAAGAAGACATCATTGAAATACTATTAAACCTTAAAGGTTTAGCAGTAACGTTAGAAGGCAAAGATGAAGTTTTTCTGACCCTGACTAAATCTGGTGTAGGCCCTGTTACTGCGGCTGATATTCAGCACGATGGCGATGTAACAATTGCTAATCCAGATCACGTTATTTGTAATTTAACTACAAATAACAGCGAGATCAGCATGCGTATTCGTGTTGAACGTGGTCGTGGTTATGTGCCGGCATCTAGTCGTTTATCCTCTGATGACGATGAGCGTCCAATTGGTAGATTGTTGCTTGATGCATCATTTAGCCCAGTTGAACGTATTGCGTACTCGGTTGAATCAGCTCGAGTTGAGCAACGTACAGATTTAGACAAGTTAATCATTGATATGGAAACAAACGGCACTTTAGATCCAGAAGAAGCGATCCGCCGTGCGTCTACTATCTTAGCTGAGCAATTAGATGCATTCGTAGATTTACGTGATGTAACTGAGCCAGAAGAGAAAGAAGAGAAGCCAGAATTCGATCCTATTCTACTTCGTCCAGTTGATGACCTTGAATTAACAGTACGCTCAGCAAATTGTTTGAAAGCCGAGCAAATTCAATATATCGGTGATTTAGTTCAGCGCACTGAAGTTGAGCTTCTTAAAACACCTAATTTAGGTAAGAAGTCTCTAACTGAAATTAAAGACGTGCTAGCTTCACGTGGACTTTCTCTGGGCATGCGCCTAGAAAATTGGCCACCTGCAAGTTTAGCTGAATAATCTAAATCACTATATTAGTTTAGTTAGAAGGATAGGGTCATGCGCCATCGTAAGAGTGGTCGTCAATTAAACCGTAACAGTAGCCATCGTAAAGCGATGTTTAGCAATATGGCAGGTTCTTTGGTGAAACATGAAATCATCAAAACTACTTTGCCTAAAGCGAAAGAGTTACGTCGTGTAATTGAACCTTTAATCACACTGGCTAAGACTGACAGTGTAGCAAATCGCCGTTTAGCGTTTGCTCGCACGCGTGATAATGAAGTTGTTGGTAAATTATTCAGTGAAATCGGTCCACGTAACGCGGATCGTCCAGGTGGTTACACTCGTATTCTTAAGTGTGGCTTCCGTACTGGTGATAATGCACCAATGGCTTATATTGAACTAGTTGGTCGCCCAGCGACTAGCGAAGCAGTTCAAGAAGACGCACAGTCTGCAGAGTAAGTCTTAAAGAAACCTAAAAGCCGAGCCTATGCTCGGCTTTTTCTTGCCTAAAATTTGTCAAACTATATGAACCAGTTATTACCTTCTATTATGGGCAATGACTCATATATTCTGAATTGATAAGTTGTTTTGACAGCTGCTTTAATAGCTCTATCTAATTACTCTTTATTTACCATTCATTCAAAATAGCCTATCAGATTCTAGTTAAAGATCATTTCCACTATATATTGTGATTTACAGCTATTAATAATACCGCCGCGAATTGAGCTACAATTAGAGCAATCCCTAACGAAGTTTCTACTTATAGAGCTGATTAAAAGATATAACGTGCGTACTCTTATAAATATACCGGTACTAAGAACCTCAGAGTAAAGTTAACCATTACGGCCTAAGTAAACTTCCTCCTAAAATATGTAAAACTATTATTAAACATAGGCTGATCAATTTAATTCTCAGCTTTTGATTAATTTAAATGATTATAGGAATACGACTCTTGCTCTATTGGTTGTTTTTTCCGCATCGATGATCGAAATGTGTCTGTACCCGTTAGTAGTTGCCACAACTTTCATCTCAAATAGCTCTATGAACCTATTAATAATGGTAGTTTAGTTGTGTTTTTGAGCGTTTAGCTCAAATACTCAGCGAACAGCACATTATTTCAAGTTTTCTTCAAAAAAGGGTTGATCTGTTTTCGGATCTCCCTATAATGCGACCCCACTGAGACGGGAAACGCCAACGCATAGCGAGGCACGAACAACTCAGGGTGTTAAGTAAAACTTAGATAGAATATTTTTAGAAAGTTTAAATTTAAGTGTTGACAAAAAAATAGGAAAGCGTAATATGCGCAGCCCTAGCGAGATAAAGTTTAACTTTATAATCGCAACGTTCTTTAACAATATAAAGCAATCATCTGTGTGGGCACTCGTACAGATTGAGTTCTAACAGCCAACCTACTTAGGT
>NZ_JADYXI010000018.1:0-97459 GCF_015864375.1 Pseudoalteromonas sp. SWYJZ19 | reverse complement strand
ACCAATCCGCAATAATACTTAATCATTTTGCGGGGCTAAACGTGTCGCTACCTGTGTTAAAAAATTCTCATTTAGAACAACTAAATAGCGAATTTTTTGCCTAGCTATCAACACGTTTTTCCATCCTCAAAATAGATCACTTAATTAAGCGAATTGGTATAACAATCGAAAATGTTATTAAAGAAAAACAACACACTGCTACAAACTTAATCTAAAAAGATAGACACGCCCTAGTCGTTCCAACTTATCTGTATTATTTGCATATCTTTATATTTTGATTCTGTAAAGAAAATCTGATTGTTATTACTAATAAAAAATGCGATGGGTTTAAAATCCACGTGCACATCTTTTACTGTTTTATCTTCTAAATTAAGCCGAGCAACTCTTGAAATAGCATCAGAGTAGTAGAGGTAATTACCATTAATGGCAAAAAGTTGCGCTTGTCGCGCGTCTTTAGGCAATTCCCAATTCTGTTTATCTGATAGTTTAATTAACTGATTATTTGTAATCGCATAATTAGTGCCGTCAACGTCTGAAATTAATTTGTTAGCTTTAACACCCTCTAATATAGTTGTGTCTCGCGTTAATAAATTAAACTGAGCAAATAGATTTTCTGAACCACTTCGCTCTAAATAAATTATACTTTCATTATTTTTAGACCATACATAGTTTAGTATTTTTCGCCCTTTAAACTCAGCTATGGTATAGAGCTTGTTCGACATAACGTCAAAAAATGCAATATCATTATTAATTCTTAATAAAACACGATCTTGCTTACTCGATACTCTTAGTCCGCCAATAGCAAAGTTAGATTTCCCTTCATAAGTAAAGTTACTAAGTTGCTTTGTAAGCCCGTTTTGAGATAACCACAACTGACTGCTGCCAGAGCGCTCGGATACAAAAATATGCGCTGGCCCTTTCTCATTAATGACTTCTACAATGTTGTAGTCGTCTTCATCACTTTTGTAGAGTGCTTCATACTCAGGAACATCGCTAAAAAGATTAGTCGCTTTAATTAACGAAAATGCTTGTGTTTTATTTGCTGAGTAAAAAAGGCTATTAGCAGATTGAACTGCAATATAATAAGGTGAAATTGCTGGGGTAACCGTTAGTGTGCGTTTAATGATATTATTTTCATCAAACACAATGGTTGAAAGCTCAGAGTCTTCAAAAACAATCACGCCTTTATCGTCTGCAAGCCAGTCAAACGCGAAGCTAATTATGCTTTTCTTTGCTTTAAATAACCGCTTGGTTTCATGGGTCTCAAAATTGTAGCTAAATACAGAAAAAGGCTTACCCTTTTGACTAAGTACATATGCTATTTTACTACCAGAATGAGATAAACGAGGCATGATTACGCCATACATGACGCCTGGTGGTGGAATCACTATGAATTCTTTCTTAAGTTCTAAATCATATTTATATAAACCTGAACCCTCATGCTCATTTTTATATTCGGTGTAATAAATATGCTCACTACTTTCGTCTACTTGCGCATAACCTGTGTATCTAAGGTCGCACTTCTTAATTAAAGTAGCCTCTCCTATAACAGGAAACTGGCTTAAATCAACGAGTACCATTTCACACTTTTGCTGCTTTAAGTTGGTAGCTTGTAACAACACAGAGCGCTGATTTAACTGCCACGATAAAATGGATACTTGAAAGCCAGGATAGGTAATTTCAACTTCCCTTTGATCAGATAGTCGCTTTACAAATGCATGCATTACGTCATTTTCAGGTTCAACATTTGTATAAGCTAAATATTGTTTATCTGAGGACATCTCAGGATGAACCTCACTGCCTATATTCCACGTGCTTGCTACCTTATTAACCGTGATCTGTTTAATCTTTTCATTAGAAGGTGCATTAATAAAAAACAACCCGAACCATACTAAAAAACACAGGAAAATAATGACGAATAAAGAATAAATCAAAAACTTTTTACTATTCTTTTTTTGAACTGGTTTCGAAATAGTTGCACTAGCTATTTCTTCATTTTTGGCAGAAATACCCGGTGAGTCAGGCAAAATATTTGCAGGCTCTTTCGAAACGTTTGCTTGCGTTAAACGCTCAGGTATTACTGTTAGGCTATATCCTTTACGGTAATGCGTTTTTAAAAGCGGCGCTTTTTCAATTGGGTGGGCAAGCTGCTTTCTTAACTCTGAGATTGCACGGTTAATCGCATTATCATCAACAAAGCTCTGTTGCCACACACTCTCAATAAGCTCTTGGCGGGAAACGATTTGTTGAGGCTTATCTATAAAGTGGAGTAATAACTTTACTAAAAGTGGATCTAATTCCCTTTCTAAATGGTTTGAAGTAATCACACAGCGATTACTTATAAATTGCCAAGGTCCGATTTGATAATTCATAGTCTTTAATTATTTTTTATTTTAACTAACCCTATCACAGGTACATTTTTTTGTGTAGTAACTGCAACCACAAACCTTATATCATCAAATAAGGTTTTAAACTAAACCACTAATTTTAAACAATTAAAGTTATTAAAAACCTTACTTATTAATTGCTCATAACTAGATAAGCGACTCAATGCAAATTCAGCGATATTCTTTAAACCGTCATCAACAAGCAGCTTAGTAAAAATCATTTGTGATTCTAAATTGGCTGCATTTAAAAAATATAAAAGGTTTAATTATGAACAACACAATGAAAAAAGTACTACCAGCTTTACTACTAGCAACGGCTTTTAATACTACTTCAGTTATTGCAGCTGACGCTAAACAAGATACCGTTCAAAATAATTTTGAGAAATGCATGATTGATGAAAGCATAGAGGCAATTAACCCTGTTAATCAAGAGCTACAAAACACAATCAAAATAGACGCTTCTAAGCCTTTAAAAAGTAATGTTGATAAGCAAACATTACTTTCTTCAATAGATGAAAAAATATC
The DNA here is from genome assembly GCF_015864375.1 of Pseudoalteromonas sp. SWYJZ19. Lineage (NCBI taxonomy): Bacteria > Pseudomonadati > Pseudomonadota > Gammaproteobacteria > Alteromonadales > Pseudoalteromonadaceae > Pseudoalteromonas > Pseudoalteromonas sp. SWYJZ19. Next base: position 94,547 of record NZ_JADYXI010000018.1, on the reverse strand, counting down.
AGCTGAGCTTGACTCTTCAATGAGCAAAATAAACTCGCAAATTGATAAAAATCTTTCAAAGGTAACATCGTCAATAACTGCATATTTCAGCAATGTGTTATCGAACTAAAAAAATCAAATTAAAAGCTATATTAAGGAATGATCATGAAAAAATTCACAAAAAAATTAGTGTCTGCTAGCGTATTACTTAGTTGTAGCCTTTTAGCAAATACAGCACAGGCTCAAAGCTCTGTATGGCAAGTAAGTAATGGCAATGACTCACTATTTATTGGCGGTACAGTTCACATACTACCTAAAGCTGAAATGCCACTACCCGCCGAGTTTAACCATGCTTATGAACAAGCAGATACAATTATTTTAGAAGCACCGTTACCTGACCCAGCCGACACCAATGCACAAATGCAAATGTTAGGTGCGCTATCGTATACAAATAACGAAACGTTGAGTCAAAAGCTAGAACCCGAGATTAAGGCTTCACTTGAAAATAAGCTTAGCGAGTTTGGCGCTAACCTAGCTAAGTTAGATGGTTTTCGCCCTGCTATGGTTAGTATTGTTTTAATGTCGATGGAGCTTCAAAAGCAAAATTTAATGGGTGAAGGGGTTGATGCTTACTTTACTAAAAAAGCGACTGAAGATAACAAAACAAAAAATTACTTAGAAACAATGGAATTTCAGTTAGAGCTTTTTAAAACAATGGGTCAAGGCAACGAAAACGATTTCATTAAACGTAACTTAGCCGAGCTTCACAACTATGGCGATATGTTTAAAGGACTTTTAACTGCCTGGCGCAAAGGTGATACAGACACACTGAATAAAATGGCACTTGAAGATATGCAGCAAAATGATCCGAATAGCTATAAACAACTTATTATAGATAGAAATAATGATTGGTTACCAAAAGTAGAAGCCATGTTTAACAACGACAAAAATGAGTTTGTACTTGTTGGAGTTGCCCACCTTGCAGGACAAGATAGTTTACTTACCTTACTTGAAAACAAGGGCTATAAAGTTTCTCTAGTTGATGTTGAAGAGAGCGTTAAAATAACAACTAAAGACGCTGAATAATGGACAAGACAGACAAACAAGCAATGTCGTTATTATTTATATTTGGTTTTTTAATGTTAATTAGTATTATATAAAAAATGCCGCTTATTTGAAGTAAGCGGCATTTTTACATAAGTGGTAAAGCTATCCTTATGGGCGTGGAATAAATCCAACTGCATCATAAACGGCTTTTAATGTAACCTCAGCTCGAGCACTCGCTTTTTCAGCGCCCTTTTTCATGATGTTATTAAGAAGCGATTGATCTTCTCTAATCTCTTTAAAGCGAGCTTGAATAGGTTCAATCATGCTTACAACAGCATCAGCGGTATCTTTCTTCAAATGGCCATACATTTTATCTTCGTATTCTGGCACTAAGTCTTCAATTGAGCGCTTAGTTGCAACGCTTAATAAAGTAAGCAAGTTTGATACACCCGGCTTTTCTTTGCGATCAAAGTAGATACGCGCTTGTTCGTCTGAGTCTGTTACTGCTTTTTTAAGTTTTTTCTCAATCTTTTTAGGCTCGTCTAGCATCATGATAAAACCATTTGGGTTTTCATCTGACTTTGACATCTTTTTAAGTGGATCTTGTAGGCTCATTACGCGAGCACCAAATTCAGGAATATACGGTTCTGGTAGCGTAAAAATATCGCCATATACATTATTAAAGCGCGTAGCAATATCGCGAGTCAGCTCTAAATGCTGCTTTTGATCATCTCCTACAGGTACTTTATCTGCTTGATACAATAAAATATCCGCCGCTTGCAGAGCTGGATAAGCAAATAAACCCACGTTAATATTATTAGCGTGCGTTGCTGACTTATCTTTAAACTGCGTCATACGATTAAGCTCACCCATTTGCGCATAACAGTTTAAAACCCAACCAAGTTGAGCATGCTCAGGCACTTGAGATTGTACAAATAATGCAGATTTTTCCGGATTGATACCACATGCTGTATATAACGCAACTCCATCCAGTACGCGAGCGCGAAGTAATTCAGGGTCTTGGCGTACCGTAATCGCATGCAAATCTGCAAGCATAAAGTAGCTATCACATTCTTCCTGTAGCTTAACCCACTGGTTAATAGCGCCAACATAGTTGCCTATTGTCATACCACCGGTTGGCTGCATGCCACTTAATACTACTGGTTTACTCATGATTTTCCTTTATTTAGCTTAATTAATAATATTTAACGCTGCGTTAGAACAGGTATTATATCTAAGAAGTTATCGCATAGGTACTGCGGATTATAATCTGCAAGGTTTTCACCTTGGTTATAGCCGTAATTAAGTGCAATTACGTCTATGTTAGCGGCTTTAGCTGCAAGTATATCGCTTTTAGAATCACCTATCATTATTGCTTTATTCGGTTCAACATTTAGCTTTTTACAGGCAAATAGCAATGGCTCTGGAGATGGTTTTTTTGCCATATCGTCACCACATACAATCACATCAAAATGGCTCGCTAGTGCTAGTTTATCAAGCAACTTCTCTGTAAACACACGAGACTTATTAGTGACTAATGCTTTGGGCATACCGCGAAGTGCTGCAAGCCCAGTTTCTACATGTTGGTACAACACACTATATTCACCCACATGTTGCTCATAATGTTTATAAAACTGCGTAATAGCTTTGCTGCTGAGTGATTCATCTAAATGTTCACTCACTTGCATATCGCCACTCAAGGCGCGTTTAACTAGCACTTCAACACCATTACCTACCCAGCTTTCAACCAAACGCTGACTTACTATCGGAAATGCTAAGTCAGTTAATGTGAGATTTATGGCTATATATAAATCGTAAACGCTATCAACCAAGGTACCATCTAAATCAAATAAGGCGATATCGTACTTCATTATTTTACACTTCCAAGCTGCTCACGCATTTGATCAATCACAACTTTGTAATCTGGTTGGTTAAAAATAGCAGAACCTGCAACAAACATATCTGCCCCCGCTTGAGCTGCTGCTGCAATGTTATCGACTTTAATACCACCATCAACCTCTAAGCGAATATCTCGACCTGATTCAATAATACGCTGTTTTGCTTGGCGTAATTTTTCAAGCGTATGAGGGATAAAACTTTGCCCGCCAAAACCTGGGTTTACCGACATAAGTAAAATGGTATCGAGCTTATCAATAACATGATCTAAATAACTTAAGCTTGTAGCAGGGTTAAACACTAAGCCTGCTTTACAGCCGTGATCTTTAATCAGCTGTATTGTACGATCAACGTGCTCGCTAGCTTCTGGATGAAAAGTAATAATTGATGCACCTGCCTCTGCAAACAGTGGAATAAGGCTATCAACAGGCTTAACCATTAAATGCACGTCGATAGGCGCTGTTACGCCGTAATCTCTAAGTGCTTTACACACCATTGGGCCAATTGTTAGATTAGGTACATAGTGATTATCCATTACATCAAAATGAACCACATCTGCACCCGCAGCGAGTACTTTGTCAACATCTTCACCTAACTTTGCAAAGTCAGCAGACAAAATAGAAGGGGCAATTAAATATTTTTGCTCTGGGTTAAACATGATTAACTCCATCAATAAATAGTGTATTGCGTTAATGTAACTTAATTGAAGATGTTACCCAAGTAATATGGCGTAATAGCCCCTATTTCAGGTAACTTTAAGTTTGATATTTAATCAATATTTGCTATGATTAAAAAAGTAACAAATTATTGGATTTCATCATGCGTGCTTTTAAAACTGGGATATTAATTGCGTCGGCATTACTGCTTATCGGGGCGTTTAGCTTTGATTCAAGCTCTGAGCAAGAATTAAGCTCAGTGGGTAATTGTCATAATACACAAGTGGTAAGTGCTCAAAACACATTAACTACAATCACGTGTATTAAAGCTGAAGAAGAGTCATCGTGGTTTTCGTGGTTAACTGGCGATAGCCGTAGCGCTCAGTTTCATTACCTCGATTTGCTAGAACTACTTACTAGTTCTGATGATTCTAAAAATACTCCTTCTTTAAAACCCTTATTTTAAATAATGCTGCAATTTATTAGCGCGTTGCAAAGTGTGCTAGCAGCATTTTTTGGTGTTCAATCTGAAAATAAACGCCAAGTTGATTTTAAACAACACTCTCCTACGTCTATTATTTTAATTGCGATTACACTATTTATTGCTTTTGTTATCGCAATTTATGCAGTGGTTGCTTGGGTGCTAAATACATAGCCATTAACTCGTCTACTTTATTTCTAGAGCCACCTTTGGGGCTGATAGTGCGCTTTACTTGTATTTGATCAAGTGATGCTTGGCTATAAATTTTTCGAGTCCATACAGTATCGTGATTAGATATAAGCACTGGCGTGTTGTTTTCAAACGCCGCCTTCTCAGCCAGATTAGCCAGATTAGCCTGATCATCTAAATTAAACCCGCCCTTAGCGTAAGAGGTAAACGAAGCCGTTTTACTTAATGGTACATAAGGTGGGTCGCAATAAATAACAGCATTGTTAGGTACTAACTTAAAAACGTCATCGTAGTCTAAACAGGTGAAGGTTGCTTTTTGTGCTTTTTCAGCAAAAAAATACATTTCTTTTTCAGGAAAGTAAGGCTTTTTATATTTACCAAAAGGCACATTAAAAATACCTTTTAAATTATACCTACAGAGTCCGTTGTAACCATGGCGGTTCATGTATAAAAACAATATTGAACGTTCATATACATCACGACTTTGATTAAACTGTACACGATATTCGTAATAAGCATCTGCGTGATTATTCAAATCTACAAATAACTTTTTAGCGTCACTAATCAGCTCATCTGGAGAGCTTTTTAGCTCTTTGTATAAGTTAATTAAGTCTGCATTTATATCATTGAGAATATAGTGTTTAAAGTCACTATTTAAAAACACAGAGCCTGCACCAACAAAAGGTTCAACCAACGTATCAGCATGCTTGCTAGCTTGGTTTAATCGCGCATTAATATTTTCAACTAGGCTGTATTTTCCGCCGGCCCATTTAAGGAAGGCTCTACTCTTTTGCTGCATTGGCTCTTTACTTCAATCTGGTGTTGCGCGATTTTACACTAAAGCAGTGTGTTTTACTGATCAACGAGTGCTATTTCTTGCTTTATTTTACTAATTTTTTTATAGAAAGGTTTATTTTTTCTAACCTCAGCAGATAAAGTATCCATTGCTGATTTTGCTTCGTTTATACTTTCAAAACTGCCAAATGTAACAACCCACCATATTTTATTATTTCGCTTTGTTTGGTAAGTATGAGTTTGCTGCTGTAGATTGAATTGAGCAATAAAATTATCGCTAACTTCCTGCTGAGTTACGGCTAATAATTGAATAACACTATTTGTATCTATTTGCTGCATGTACCATATATTATCTTGGCTGATCTGGGTTTGCTCTGCTGTATTTACTTTTAGAGCTTCAGATTTAACGTCACTTGATACACTGCTTTTATTATTAGTACTATCATCAACATCATTGTCTAATACGTTAACGGTGTTGCCAGGTTCGGTAAGGCTTTGCATTATGGCAGGCACATCATTAATGTGTACACGCTCTGGCTTAATATCTGGCTCAACTACTTCAAGTTCATTTAAGTTAATTATTGAGTCATTTTTCTTTATAGCCGGCTCACTTACTTGCTCTATAGATATTGCTGTATTTACTACTTGTGTTTCTTCTTGCTGATAATACTGTTGCCACCACTGCGTCATATCCGACTTATAAAGCAGACCAATAATTAAAAGCATAATCAGCAACATCAAAATCAATAAGTGTAATCGCCAAGACACTTTGTCTTTAACAATAATATCGGCTATGTGCTCACTAGGTTGCCAAGCAAGCAATAAGCTTGGATTACCATGAGCCTCAGCTAAAAAAGTACTAAATACAGGGTCTTCATCATAGGGTAAGTCTGTAAAGTACCACTGCAATAACATCTTGCTTTCTCGAAGCGTTAGCGGCTCCAGATAAATTTCAACAGCGTTATTTAAAGCCAGTTTGGACTGTGAAGCTATTATAATATATAGCGTATTTGGGCTGTTTTTAGAAAGTAACTCAAGCTCAATTAACATCTCATCAGATAATTGCCTACCGCCATCAAGTACCCATAAACATGGCCCGCATGGTTGCTGCTGCAGTAATTGGTAATAGTTTTCAGGTAAACTTAAGTTATGATCAATCAGGGGAGAGTTAAAGCTTTGCTCTAATAACTCACTCATTAGCTGAGCATCAGTCATTTGCGCACTTACTTGCACGAAGGCTTTATTAAAGTCGTTGTATTTATCTGTAATGAAGGTTTCGAGCATGTAACTTTTACCTAGCCCAGAAGTGCCAAGTAAAACAATTAAATTTTGCCCGTACTCAAATTGCAGTGCGATTCTATCCACCAAAGCCGCACGGCTTGGTAAAATTTGTGACTGCATTTACTGCTCGATTAAGTCTCTAACTTGATCATCAGATACATTATCAACTAATGCACACTGGCCAAATTGGGTAGGTAGAATAAAGCGGATAGTGCCTTTTTTATTCTTTTTGTCTTTACGCATATGCGTTAAAAACTGCTCGCTAGTCATTTGCTTTGGAATTTCTGTTGGTAAATTATATAGCTCAAGCAGCTTAATAATTCGATCAACTTCATCTGCGCTTAAATCTTGGCGTGTCTTGGCAAGTTTAGCTGCTAATACCATTCCTGTTGCAACAGCTTCGCCGTGTAACCAAACGCCATAACCCATCTGTGCCTCAATTGCATGGGCAAATGTATGGCCTAAGTTTAACAAAGCCCGTAAGCCGTGTTCTTTTTCATCTTGAGCAACTATAAGCGCTTTTATTTCACAACATCTAAAAATGATATGCTGTAAGCATGCTTCATCTAATTGCTGTAAATTAGTCACATTTCGCTCTAAATAGGCAAATAATTCGGTATCGTAAATCAGACCATACTTAATTACCTCAGCCATACCTGCTGCAAACTCTCGTGCAGGTAGAGTGTGTAATGTTTGCGTATCAATAAAAACCGCTTGAGGCTGATAAAATGCCCCTATCATATTTTTACCTAACGGATGATTTACTGCCGTTTTTCCACCTACCGATGAATCAACCTGTGAAAGCACTGTCGTTGGTATTTGAATAAACGGTACGCCGCGCTGATAACAAGCCGCTACAAAACCAGTTAGGTCACCTACAACACCGCCACCTAACGCAATTAAACACGTATCTCGGCCACAGTTATTTTGTAGTAAAAATGCTGATATTTTTTCAAACCATTCAAGTGATTTATATTGCTCACCGTCAGGAATAATAAAAGATAGCGGATTTAGATCAGCTAATGAATCAAGTAACCTTTGCAAATATAAAGGCGCTATTGTGTCATTAGTAATGATGATAGGCCGACAATCACCAATGTGGTGAACCAGGCGGCCATTATCTTGAAGTGCAGATTGCCCAATATAAATAGGATAACTTCGCTCGTCCAAATTAACAGTTAATTTAAGCATGCTTGGCTATTCCTTTATTATTGGTTTTTAAAAATCTAATTTCTCGATGATTTGGTTAGCAACAACTTTAGCGCTTTGCTCATCGGTACGTACAACAAAATCAGCAACTTCTTTGTATAGTGGCTCGCGTTCTTCTGCTAAGCGCTCTAGTACGTTACGAGGTGCTTCTTCAGTTTGCAGTAATGGACGACGCTTGTCGCGTTGCGTGCGTGCAACTTGCTTCTCTATAGGTGTCTCTAGGTATACAACGATACCTCGAGCCGAAAGCTTGTTTCGAACTTCTTTGCTCATTACTGAACCACCACCGGTAGCAAGTACAATACCTTGCATCTCGGTTAAATCGCCAATAACAGACTCTTCTCGAAGTCTAAAGCCTTCTTCACCTTCAAGATCGAATACCCATGCAATATCTGCACCTGTGCGGCGTTCGATTTCTTGATCAGAATCAACAAATTCAAGGTGTAATTGGTCAGCGATGTGACGACCAATCGTGCTTTTGCCAGCCCCCATGGGGCCAACTAGAAATATATTACGTTTCTCAGCCATATCTTTTAGTACAAACAAACTCTAAAATTTGAAATAAAACCCCGCCTAACGACCTGGCCCCAAAATTAAGGAGGGGATTATCTCAGTAATTGCAGGGGTATTTCAAGTCAATTAGGATAAAAAGCCATATAACGAGCAATTAATCTAAATAATCACCCGTTGGTTAACATAAAACCACTGTATTTTAATCAATTTGTATTTTTGGTGTCACAAAAATAAGTAATTCACGCTTTTCATTAAACTCACTTGTGCTTTTAAATAGTCTTCCTACATAAGGAATATCACCTAAAATTGGTACTTTACTTGTAGTATTAATGATTTGCTGCTGGAAAATACCACCGAGTACTACGGTTTGTCCATTCTCAACTAATACTTGTGTTTGGATCTCTTGGGTATCAATAGACACAGCTTCACCTGTACCCGTTTGTACGGTATCACCACGTGTATCTTGAGTAATCACTAAGTCTAGTATTACTTTATTATCCGGGGTTATATGAGGCGTTACTTCTAAACTCAGTACCGCTTTTTTAAAGCTTACGGTAGTAGCACCACTTGAAGCTGACTCAGTGTAAGGAATTTCAGTACCTTGCTCTATTCGCGCTTTTTGCTGGTTTGCTGCAATAATGCGCGGGCTTGCAATAATCTCACCTTTGTTCTCTTTTTCAAGCGCACTTAGCTCTAAATCAATTAACGTTCCGTTAGCCAGTTTTGCTATGTGTAAGCCAATACTCGCTGCTGGGTTTGATGTAGGTAAATTTACATTTAATCGATCTGAAATACTTGGCGCATTTGAAGTTGATGTCGCGTTATAAATGCCTTCTGCGCCTTCAAGTGAGCCTGAAATACCAACACTACTACCTTGGTCACTAAAGCCCCAGCGTACGCCTAAGTCCTCAGTAACATTATCACGCACAGTTACCATACGAGATTCTATTACAACCTGCTGTACTGGAATATCGAGTGTTTCAATCATGCGGCGGATATTTTCTATACTCTTTACCGTATCTTTTACTAATAAGGTATTTGTACGCTGATCAACCGATACACTACCACGGGCTGTTATAATGCTGTTTCTATCTGTTTTTAATAAATCAGCAAAATCTTCGGCCTTAGCATAGTTTAATCGAATGTATTCACTGTACAGAGGCTCTAAGTCTTCAACTTGCTGTTTAGCTTTTAAATCTTTAGCTTCACGTGCAGCTAGTTCTTCTGCAGGTGCTACCATTAAAATAGAGCCATCCATGCGCTTATCTAGCCCTTTAATACGCAGTACTACATCAAGCGCTTGATCCCACGGTACGCCATCTAAGCGCAGCGTTATGTTACCCGTTACTGAATCGCTGGTTACTAAGTTAAAGTCATTGTAGCCCGCAATAATTTGTAGTGCTGCTCGCACAGAGATATCTTGAAAATTTAAGGTCATAGGGCGACCTTGATACTCAACGCCACCATCTAAATAGGCGTTTTGCGTTTCATCTTTTTCTACCGTCAGCGTTAAAATATTATCTATTTGCTGGTACGTAAATGTAAACTGAGCGTTTGGCTCAATAACGACACGACTTAATCCGTCTTCTTTAAAAGTCTCGATATTACTTACAACAGTACCAAAATCTAATACATCTAATTCATAAAGTAGGTCATCTAAAATATCGGTGTGATGAAAGTCAGCGTAAATTTTACCGCCACTTTCATGGACTTCAATTGCAGCTTGAGTGTCTTGTAAAAATACGAGTACTTTCGCTTCGCCCTTTTCACCACGTCTAAAATCAATTGATTGGATACGGTTGATGTAATTTCCACTTACATCACCTGAGTCCATCGCTACATCTTCATTTTCAGATTCTGTAAGAGGATTATCAGACACGCGTATTGATACTAAGTTGTTATGAACTTCAGTTTCATAAATTTTTAATCTATCTAAGTTTACCGTTACCTTTAAACCACTGTTAGTTAAAACATTAGTAACACTGCTAATTCCAGCTTGATTAACTTCAACATCATTTAAACCAACCTCTAACTCTGCGGTATCAAAAAACATTTCGATTCGGGCTGGGCTATTAAACACCTGAACTTTTGGCTCAAGCGTTAACTCTTCATCAAAAACAAGCTGTAACTCAGTTTCGCCTTTAAGTAATGGATTATAACGAACATCATAAAGTAACGGCCCTGCAACGGCTGAATTTACAGTGACTAAAGCAACAGCAGCCAGTAATGTTTGTGAAATACGATGAAGCCAAAGTACATCCTTATGCATGCTATTTTTACCTTTTTTATTATTAATTTGCGCCATCTGTTGCCGCCTCTAACATTTCTAATTTAGTCAAGCGCTCTTTCCAACAGCCAGACCCATCAGGGATTAATTCCACTAACTCTATATAGTCGTTACTTACTGTTTTTACTTTGCCATCATAACTACCAAGGTAATTCCCTACCGTTACACGATGCAAAGTAGCGTCAGCTGCTGTTATTAATGCCCATATTTGTCCACTAGAACCAATTGTGCCTTTCATTGCTAAGTTATCTAGCGGGTATTTTTCTAACGGTTCGCGGCGACGCTCTTGATCTGGGTGCAAACAGTTTTTTACTTGCGTTAATTTATTTTGGATTATCTCAGGCTGAGGCGCTACAAACGGGCTACGTAGCTGACCAGCACTGTACTCAAATATTTCAAACTTTGTCAGCTCAGGAATTGATTCAACCTTTGGTGTTGTGCTTGCTTTTACTTGATCAATAAATTCTTTTTGCTCAGACGTATCATCATTACAACCACTCAAAACAAACACCATTACTACAGGTACTACGCGAAGGAGCTTCATTTTTTAACCCCTTCTTCATAGCGATATGTTTTTGCAACAACACTAAATGTTAACTGTTTATCGCCCGATGATAAAATAGAAAAGTCATGTAAGCTTACAATTCGTGGTAACTGAGCTACTTTACCCACAAACTCACCAAATTCATGGTAGGTCCCTATCACTTCTATTTTAATCGGTAATTCAGTATAAAATTCTTTCTCGACTTCTGGTAACCAACCTATTTTTAAAAAAGTCAGACCACTTGTTGTGCCAACATACGACAAATCATCAAGTAAACCAGGGGTTTCGTTAGAGGTAGGTAAACGTTTTAATAATTGTGAAAACTTATCTTCCATTTCAATCATTTGTTGACGGTAGATCTCAAGCTTACTCGCGACTGCGTATTTAGTGCGATAAGTTGTGCGTAACTCGACCTCTTTCGCAACTGCACTGTGGTAACTATCAATTTCATCAGAAACTAATAGGCTATAACTAAAAAACAATACAAGTCCGGCAACAAACGTACAGCAAATTGCTTTAACTGCAATAGGCCAATCGCCAATGTTATCAAGCTCTATTTCATTCCAATCAATTTCACTCAGTGCTTTAAAATCAAGGCTCATCGCTAACCTCACCAATTTTATCAAATGGTTTTACATAAAATTCCATATTAAAATCACTAAGTAAACGCGAAGATTGATCGCCTGCAACAATGCCTTGCATTGAAGGATTCTCTAGTAAATATGAGCTTTGTACTTGGCGCAGCATTGTTGATAAACGGTTATTAGATTCACTACGTCCCAATACATGTATTTGGCTGCCTCTGCGCTCGAGTTTTGTTAAGTAAACCCCACCCGGCACTATTTTGGCAACTTCATCCATTATTTGCGTACCCAAATTACGGCTGCTTTGTAATTCTTCAATGAGCCTCATACGCTGTTGTAAGTTTTCTTTTCTTTTATCTAAACTTCTAATTTCACTTATTTTTTTATCTAGCATGCTAATTTCTGAGCTTAAATAGTTATTCTTTAAGTTTTGACCGTCTTTTAATGCACTATAAAAAGAGCTTAATAAGTACATACTCGCAAAACAAAGTATAACGACACCAATAAGTATAGTTACAAATTTCTTTTTCGATTCTTCGCGCTGCGATTCACGCCAAGGAAGTAGATTTATATGTGGCATGTTGAAAAGCTCCTTAATGCCAACCCTGTCGCAATTGCAAACTGCGTTTTGTGACGCTGCATTACATTACGATCTACTTTTGGAGAAATTTCCATATTTTCAAAAGGCTCAGCAACGACAGAGTGAATACCTAGTTCTTCAATGAGTAATCGGTCAATACCTTTAATCATCGATGTACCACCCGTTAATACAATATAGTCGATTTGCTCTTTGCCACTGGTTGTTAAAAACATTTGCACCGCGCGTCGCACTTGTTGGAGTAACGAAGTTTGAAAAGGGGCTAATACTTCAAATGTGTAGTTTGGCGGTAAATCACCTGATGTTTTACCAATTTCAGCTTCATCAAATCCTTTATTATAATAAGCAACAATACTATTTGTATATTGGTCGCCACCAAAAACTTGGTCACGTGTATAAATTGTTTCCCCTGCTTGAACAACGCTCACGAGCATTAAAACCGCACCAATATCAACCACAGCCACACATTTATTAAATGCGTCGCTAGGTAATTGTTGGTAATACACATCCATTGCACGACTTAACGCATAGCTTTCTACATCAACTATTTTAGCTTCTAAATTTGCAGCTTCTAAAGCGCCAACTCGCGCTTCTACACTCTCAGTACGAGCAGCTGAAAGCAAAACATTCATTTTACTAGGATCGGCCTCATTCGTCGAAAGCTTCTCAAAGTCGAGGCTCACTTCATCAAGAGGATATGGAATTAAACTATCGGCTTCAATTTCAATTTGCGACTCAAGTTCAGCATCAGTTAACGATACATCCATGAAGATCACTTTTGTAATGACTGTTTGGCCAGAAACAGCCACTGCTGCAGATTTTAACGACTTTGGTAATTTTTTTCTTAATTTTGTAATTACGTTACCAATCGCTTCAATATCTTGAATTGTGCGCTCACTCATAGCGCCTTTTGGCATCGGCTCAATTGCAAGTGCTTCGAGTCGAAATCCAGTTTCAATTTCACGTAAAAGCACAGCCTTAATAGAGTGTGATCCAATATCAATTCCTACCATCATTTGGGACGGTTTTTGAAATAGTTGACTTAGCATGTTTCAACTTGGCCTTTGTTTTAATAATAAACAAGTTATAATTTTTATATGAAAAAATATTATTCATTTTTTAATCAATATATACTAGCAGTCAAAACTCGCAATTGGGAGTCCATTTAGGGAAATATAAGTGATTTTATTAAAACGAACTTTACAATTTTTTATCATTTGTGTGTTAATTGGTCTGATTACTTTGATCAGTCTTTATTACTACGTTAAACCTGATATCCCCAGTGTGCAAGTTTTAAAAGACGTGCAATTACAAACTCCTATGCAAGTATTCACTAAAGATGGGCTTTTAATCAATCAATTTGGTGAAAAACGTCGTATTCCAGTGACTATTGATGAAATTCCTCAAACACTCATTAATGCATTTTTAGCGACAGAAGATAATCGATTTTACGATCATATAGGCATAGACCCTATTGGTATAGTACGTTCGGCTGTTGTTCTTATATCTACTGGCGAGAAAAAACAAGGTGCAAGTACTATTACTATGCAGCTTGCTCGTAATTTCTTTTTAACACGCGAAAAAGCGTATATCCGTAAAGTTAAAGAAATATTTATAGCGCTTCATATTGAAGGAGTGTTAACAAAAGACGAAATTTTAGAGCTTTACCTTAATAAAATAGAATTAGGTAATCGTGCTTTCGGTATTGGTGCAGCAGCGCAAGTTTATTACGGTAAAGAGCTAAAAGATTTAACACTTGCGCAAATGGCGATGATTGCAGGTTTACCTAAAGCACCTTCAGCTTTAAACCCAATTCGTAACCCAACGCGTGCAAAAGCGCGCCGAAATGTAGTTTTAGGCCGTTTACTGACCGAAGACTATATAACACAAGAGCAATATAACGAAGCAACTAGCCAACCTATTACAGCTTATTTTCACGGTGCAGAAATAAACTTATACGCACCGTATATCTCTGAAATGGTGCGCGCTGAAATGGTTTCGCGCTATGGGGTAGATAAAGCTTACAACTCTGGTTTTAAAATTTTTACCTCAGTAGAGTCAAAGGTTCAAAAAGCAGCGCAAAACGCACTTGTAAATAACTTACACAGTTACGATATGCGTCATGGTTTTAGAGGTCCAACTGATGTTTTATGGAATCCTGAAACACAACCAGCTTTAACTGAGCAACAAATACTCAATAAATTACAGAGCGTAAATGAGTTAGGCACTTTAAAAGTTGCAGCAGTACTCAGTGTTAATAATAAAACAGCTACAGTACTACTTAAAAACGGTGAGCAAACAACTCTCAGTTGGGATAGTTTAAAATGGGCGCGTAAGTATATTACTCGCTACCGCCAAAGCTTTGCTCCAAAAGCAGCTACTGATATTTTAACGCCAGGTATGCAAATATGGGTACGTCAAAACGAAGATAACAGCTACTTATTAAGCCAAATACCAGAAGCATCAAGCGCTATTGTATCCCTCGATCCACAAGACGGTAGAATAAAAGCTATTGTAGGGGGTTACAGCTTTGAGCAAAGTCAATACAACCGAGCGATACAAGCTAAGCGTCAAGTGGGTTCTAATATAAAACCTTTTATATATTCAGCAGCACTTGAAAAAGGTTACACGCTTGCGTCTATATTAAATGATGCACCTATAAACCAATGGGATAAGAGCCAAGGCGTAGCATGGCGCCCTAAAAACAGCCCTGCTGTTTACAACGGTCCTATTCGAATTCGCCGTGCTTTAGCGCAGTCTAAAAACGTTATTTCGGTGCGCTTACTACGTGGTGTTGGATTGCAACGTACAGCTGATCACTTACTAAAATTTGGTTTTAAAGACGCTGACATTAATCGTAGTGAATCATTAGCACTTGGTAGTGCTTCTATTACCCCGCTTGAACTTGCAAGAGGCATGAGCACATTTGCCAATGGCGGTCATTTAATTGAACCTTACTTTATCTCAGAAATTCAAGACGCTTACGGCAATATATTGTTTAAAGCAAACCCTGCTCTTGCCTGTGACGAAGAGCCTTTGCCAACACACAATGCTCTCTCGATGCATAATAGTGATGATGAAATGGAGCAAACGAAAAAATGTGCGCCGAGAATTATTTCTAAGCAAAATGCATTTTTAATTGCTGATGCTATGAATAGTGCAATTTGGGGGGGTGGTAGCTGGGCTCATAAAACAGGTTGGAGTGGAACCGGTTGGCGAGCACAAGCGCTAGATCGTCGCGATATTTCAGGTAAAACAGGCACAACTAATGACTCAGTAGATACCTGGTTTAGCGGTTTTAATAGTAATGTGATGACCTCAGTTTGGGTTGGCTTTGATAATCCGGGCAACGCTCTTGGTCGCTCTACATATAACAACAACCTAGATAGCAGCCAAATATCAGGTGCGGAATCTGGCGCTAAAACCGCGCAGCCAGCATGGGTTGAATTTATGAAAGCGGCACTTGAAGGCAAGCCTGAAGCCCCAATTGAGCCGCCTGAGGGACTTGTTTCTATTCGTATTGATTTAGCTACCGGCTTACTTAGCCATAAAAATGATTACACGAGTCGATTTGAATATTTTGAAAAAGGTACTGCACCTACAAAGTATGTGCTATCTCAGCCTAACGATATATTTGAAGAAGACACTAAAACAGAAGAAGAGCTATTTTAATAATATGTATGTAATACAAAAACGGCAGCTTATTTAAGCTGCCGTTTTTGTTTAAACCAAAGGTTTATTTTAAGTTTTGAACAAGCCAATATAAATCAGAGTGCACACCCGCGGCGGTCACTTCTCTACCCGCTCCTGGCCCCTGAATCACTAATGCGTTATCGCTATACCATTTGCTATTAATTACAAAAATATTATCGCCAGGTGTAAGGTTTGCTAATGCATCGCCATTAGGCACATACGCTATTCCCACTTTAGCAATTACTTCACCTTGTGTGATTTCTAACAAGCCCGTATATCTAAGTACTAAATTTTTAGACTTTGCTGTCACTGCATGCTCTTCGATGAACGCGTCTAGCTGTGCTTTTTTATTTAAAAAGTCATCCCAACTTCCCAGCGCAAGTTCATCTGGCATCAATGCCGATAAGCTAATATCGTCAAGTTCAAGCTCAACACCTAGCTCTCGAGCTAAAATAAGTAGCTTACGCTGCATATCTCGCCCAGATAAATCTTCGCGAGGGTCTGGCTCTGTGAATCCCATTTTCTGAGCTTCCAGTAGCAACTCAGAAAATGGCCTTGTTCCATCATATTTACTGCATAACCACGAAAGCGTGCCTGAGAAAACACCTTCTATACGTGTTATTTTATCGCCACTATTTTGCAAATCAGCCAAAGCAAAGTTAATAGGTAAGCCAGCGCCTACACTGGTGTTATATCGCCAATGTAAATTACGTTCTTTAATATTACTACGAAGTGCTTTATACCAAGTAGTAGGTGCTGTTCCAGCGTATTTATTAGCACTAATTAAATGACAGTTTCTATCTACAAAGTCTGGATATAACAAGCTAAATTGTTCACTTGCGGTAATATCAATTACAATTTTATGCTCGTAATCGAGCTCATTTATAGCATTCAGTAAATCTGCAGATTGATAGCTATTTGCCTCATGCTGCCATTGAGTTTTCCATTGCTGTGTATTAATACCACTTGCATTAAACAGCATTTTTTTAGAGCGAATTAGACCGACTAATTTAATACTAAAGTCATCCGATAAACGCTCAAATTGTGCCGATAACTGTTTAATGAAAACGTCGCCAACGTTACCAAGCCCCGCAACTATAATTGCGATTTCTTGGCCTTTATTAATTAGCTTATCGTGTAAGTCACTTTGTATATCACTATCTATAAATTGATCGGTAAGCAATAAAGCATAGCCAGTATCTTGATGGACAAAACGAGGTTTTATGCTGTGGAGTTTTAATAAATCTAATGCTTGTAAGCTTAATGTATTAACGTCTTGCTCAAGCGCTACAATTGCACAACCGTTTAAATTTGACTCGCTAATATTTGCCCTACCCGCAAAGTAATTAATAACTTGATATGTTTGTGCAGCCGGTACTACTAAATACACTTCACCATTATGGTTAAAGTGATGAAGGCTATGCTGAATAAGCTGACTAACACTTGCAACCTCACCTTCACTTAACCCTTCAACCATTAATAGGTCAACATTTTGCAACGTGGTTATAAAGCGCTTTTTCTTCGCTGAACCTTCTTTTACTATATCTGTTGGACTTGCTTGTACGTCAAAACTACTGCGAACAGCTAGCTTAATATCTGTGTTTTTAAGTGGCGATAGTGTTTTTGCATGTAATACAGGGTTACCCAAACGAGCTAATAAATTAGCCTGTCCACGGCAAATTTTGCCGTACTTAATCGCTTTTTGTACCTTGCGAGGATCAGTGCTATACACCCCCTGTGTATCAGTCCAAATACATACTTGCTTAGCATGGCAATAATTTGCAAGTAGTGTTGCACTGTAGTCACTGCCATTTCGGCCAAGCGTTACTGTCTCGCCTTTGATATCTGCGGCAATAAACCCAGTAACAACATTTATTTTATTAGGCAAAATTAACTGCCCACATTGCTGCGCATTTTGCGCATGCATTAATTCGCCATCATTTAAGGTAAAAAGAGTACGTGCATCTTGAGCGCATGCCTCAATATTTAGCTGCTGTAAATAAGTAGCGAGTAAACGTGCTGACCACAGTTCGCCATGTGCAAGCAATGCAGCCTCTTTTAGCTGCTCAGCTTGAGCAAGTTCTGCAATATAGCTAAGTTCGATACTTAGTGTTTTAAGTGCACTTCGTTTTAAATCGGCTTCTAATAGCTGCTCTATTAAATCACTTTGATGGTTATTTAACTGCAGTAAAATATCAGCGACTGCTTGAGTATCTTGTTTTTGATAGCTTTGCCAAAGTAATACTAGCGTATCGGTTGTCTTACCCGCAGCCGATACCACAACACAGTCGCCCGTCTGAGTATGCCCAATAATTATTTTAGCTACGCTTTGATAGCGCTCACTTGAGCTTAAGCTTGAACCACCAAATTTATGTACACAATTGACCATATTTATACCAATTCGCTTAATTAAGTTGTCTATTTTGAGGATAAGAAAACCGTGTCGATAACAAGGCAAAAATTTCGTTGTTTAGTTGTTCTATATGAGAAATTTTTAACGAAGTTAGCGTGCGGTTTAATCCCTCAAATTGATTAGGTATTATTGCGGATTGGTATTACTTACCAAAGCGCCGGACGGGCTGCACTTAATTTAACGTTACCACCAGGAGTGCCTGCTCCTTTGCCTACACGGCCAACATTTTTATTTTGCCCTGGTTTTACAAGTTCAAACACTCGTTCAAAATCAGCGACTAAATCGTGTATATCTTCAATACCTACCGAAATACGAATAAGCGTATCGCCCACACCCGCTTCTAAACGTGCTGTTGCCTCCATACCTGCGTGCGTCATAGTTGCAGGGTGACAAATTAAGCTCTCTACGCCACCTAGTGACTCAGCTAAACTAAACGTTTTAAGGCTAGTTAAAAATGCCGCAGCGTCGTTTATATCGCCTTTAATATCAAAACTCACCATGCCACCAAAACCAAGTTGCTGTGCTTTAGCCAGCTCATGTTGAGGATGTGACTCAAGACCTGGGTAGTAAACTTGGCTTACATATTCAGAGCTTTCAAGATACTTAGCTATTGCCAGTGCATTTTCTTGATGCTGCCTTAGGCGCACATTTAAAGTACGTAAACCACGAAGCGTTAAATAGCTATCAAAAGGCGCACCCGTAATACCAATGTTATTAGCCCACCAAGCAAGCTCATCGCCTAACTCTTGTGTTGCGGCAATAACAGCGCCGCCTACTACATCTGAGTGTCCGTTAATGTATTTAGTGGTTGAATGCACCACAATATCTACACCAAACTTAAGAGGATTTTGTAAAGCAGGCGACAAAAACGTGTTATCTGCAGCCACCAATGCACCGCATTGCTTTGCAACATCGGTCACCGCTTTAATATCTGTTAAACGAAGTACTGGGTTACTTGGGGTTTCTATCCAAATAAGCTTAGGTTTAATTACTAAAATTTGTTGAAGGCTTTCTTCTTTTGTTAAATCTAATATTTCGAGCTTTAGTAGTCCGCGTTTTTGTAAAGATGTAAATAAACGATAGCTGCCACCATAACAATCATGTGGAATTACTAACGTATCGTCACTATTAAGTAGCTGAGTAGCTAAATGCACGGCAGCCATGCCTGTAGCTGTAATTATGCCACGAGCGCCACCTTCAAGCTTAGCAAGCGTCTCAGCTAAAATATCACGATTAGGATTACCGCTACGACCATAATCATACTCACGCTTAGTATCAAAGTCGGCAAACGAATAAGTAGTCGATAAATAAATTGGCGGTACCACCGCACCATGATGTTTATCAGCATCAACGCCGTTACGTACAGCAATGGTCGCTTTGTTTTTTTCGCTCATATTCGTCACCTGATTAATTTGGATGTTTAGACGTCTAAAAGAGTAAGTTATCCGTTTTGATAAGTCAAAGTATTTTAAAGCTCTAGATGGCTAAAAGTAGAAGGGGCTTCTGCGAATAACACATTTTAGCTCACAAAAGTGTGCTTATCTTTACACCTACAATAGGCTTATTAAGATAGATCGGTATCTATTATTTGACTATCTTTTTTAAATCGATAGAATTTCACGCATATTTACACGCTTTTTATACCGTGTGAGAAATTAATAATCTGAGGCAACGATACATCTTATGGCTAAATGGAATGGTGAGTATATTCACCCATACGCAGAACACGGTAAAAAATCAGAGCAAGTTAAAAAGATCACCGTTTCGATCCCGCTAAATGTATTAAAGGTATTAACTGACGAACGTACACGTCGTCAAATCAATAACCTTCGCCATGCTACAAATAGTGAATTGCTATGTGAGGCATTTTTGCATGCTTTTACTGGCCAACCTTTACCAAATGACGATGACTTACGTAAAGATAACGCCGAAAAAGTACCAGAAGAAGTTAAAAAAATAATGCAAGAAATGGGTCTAGAAGTACCCGTTTTAAACGAAGAATAAATATTACAAAGACAAAAAAACCTCAGTAATTACTGAGGTTTTTTTATGTCTAAATTTTATTGCATAGCTCTACTGTATAGATTTACTGCATATAGTTTTCAGGTAGCTCAATTTGTGCAACACCTGACTCAATTGCAGCAAGTGCAACAGCTCTTGCTATACGCGGCAGTAAACGTGGATCCATTGGTTTTGGAATAATATACTGCGCACCAAATTCTAGTTTATCTACTCCAGCGGCTTTTAAAACTTCTGCAGGTACTGGCTCTTTGGCAATACTTCGAATAGCATCTACTGCAGCAATTTTCATTTCATCGTTAATAGCACTTGCACGTACATCAAGTGCACCACGGAAAATAAACGGGAAACATAAAACATTATTAACTTGGTTAGGGTAATCAGAGCGCCCTGTTGCCATGATTAAATCGTTGCGTGCGCCGTGCGCAAGTGCAGGATCAATCTCAGGATCTGGGTTTGAACATGCAAACACAACTGGTTTTGCAGCCATTAGCTTTAAATCTTCAGCCGCTAATAAGTTAGGACCAGAAACACCCACAAACACATCAGCATCTGCAATTACATCTTGCAATGTACGCTTATCGGTATTGTTAGCAAAAAGCTGTTTATATTCATTTAAGTCATCGCGGCGGGTATGAATAACACCTTTGCGGTCAAGCATATAAATGTGTTCACGCAGTGCACCACACTTAATTAACAGCTCCATACACGCAACAGCGGCAGCGCCTGCACCTAAACATACAATAATTGCATCTTCAATTGACTTACCTTGTACTTCCAGCGCATTTAACATACCAGCAGCCGTTACAATGGCAGTACCGTGTTGATCATCATGAAAAACAGGAATGCTACAACGCTCTATTAATGCTTTTTCAATTTCAAAACACTCTGGTGCTTTAATATCTTCAAGGTTAATACCACCGAATGTGTCGGCAATATTGGCAACCGTATTAATAAAGTCTTCTGTTGTTTTGTGCTTAACTTCAATATCGATAGAATCAAGCCCTGCAAAACGTTTAAACAATAGCGCTTTACCTTCCATTACAGGCTTAGACGCTAAAGGACCTAAATTACCAAGGCCTAGAATTGCAGTACCATTAGTAATAACCGCAACCATGTTACCTTTACCCGTATATTTATAAGCATTTGCAGGATCTGCAGCTATTTCACGTACAGGTTCGGCAACACCTGGGCTATACGCAAGTGCAAGATCATGAGCCGTTTCAGCTGGTTTTGTAAGCTCAATGCTAATTTTACCTGGTACGGGATGTGAGTGGTAATGTAGTGCTTGTTCACGAAAGTCAGACATAACGCGATGGTATCCTGCAATTTAAGTTAAAGTGAGAGATGGAGTCTTGGGGTACGATACCCTTATTATTTTTAAATTCCAAGCAATATCAGGTCTATCCTGTTATATGCTATATCCTATAATTTTAAGAGGTTTTTCAGTAACTTTGCAGGATTATATCAACATTTAATAAATAAAAATTCACCTAAAAAGTAAGTTTTAAGGTGCTTTTATGCCTATCAAAATCTTATAAAATGTATACTTAAAGTATCAGCATAAACTTAGAATAACAGCCTACTACCCTACTTTAAAAACAGATAAGCCCACGTTAGATACTTTTATCAACCTAGTTAAAAATTGTACTATTTAAAATATAGAGAATATCTATCGATTTGTCTGTAAAGGATTATGCATACTCAGAATAAGAATAGGAAATAGTTATGCAAAAGGAGGGGATAGTTAAAATCAACGAAATAATACCAATCTGCTTATATATGGGGTCTATTTAACGTTAAGAAAATTACGCTAGAACTAGGCAAAAATTTTTGTATCTAGTTGTTCTAAATAAAAATTTTTTAACGACGTTATAGTGCAATTTAATTCGTTAAATTGCTCAAAGATTTATGTAGGTTAGTTTAAGATAATAAATAACAAATTTTAGGCACAAAAAAAGCACCCTAAGGTGCTTTTTTTAACTAAACAGCAATAATTACTTCTTGCTGGCAAGTGCACCAAAGCGCTTGTTGAAGCGATCAACACGTCCGCCAGTGTCTAAAACTTTTTGCTTACCAGTGTAAAACGGGTGACACGCAGAACATACGTCTAAGTGAATGTCTTTACAAAGAGTTGAGCTAGTTTCGAATTTATTTCCACATGAACATGTTGCAGAAATTACTTCGTACTTAGGGTGAATACCTTCTTTCATAGGAACCTCTAGTTAAGGCCGCATCGCTCTCCAAACCCGGAGTTTGGCACCATACGTCGTTAAAACAAATTTGTTGGTGGCGGATTTTATCCAACAACCTCCCCCCACACAAGTATTTATTTATATTTTTGCCAAAAAAGTGAACAATCTCTTTCTCAAGCACTATTGCTAGTAGGTTTTTAGCGTTATTTTTAGTACATTACAGCATTAATTTTACGGGTTGAGTTGTTATGAGTTTTGTTGAAGTTGCTATTAAAGTCCCGCTTCCACGCACCTTTGATTATAAAATAGAAGAACAGCTCAGTGGCTTATCAATTCCCTTACTACCTGGCATGCGAGTTTTGGTACCTTTTGGTAATCAAAAAAAAGTAGCGGTTGTTTTGGGTATTAAAAGCAGTACCGACGTCCCTTTAAATAAAATTAAAAATATTATAGAGGTAATAGACGACGCCCCTATTTTAAGTGCCCAGCATTTAGAACTCCTTAGCTTTACTGCCCGCTATTATTGCTATCCATTAGGCGAAACTATTCATATAGCGCTACCTGGTGCACTTCGCCAAGGTGAATCGCCTGATAAAACCAGTATTAATATGGTTGCCCTGACAGAAAAAGGTGCAAAAGTACCGTCATTAAAAGCTAAAACACAGCTCAACCTATTAAAGCAGTTATCGCAATCAGGTAAGTCATCATTAACTGAGTTAAAAGCACTGGGCTTTAGTAAAAAAACAATAGATAGCTTAATAGATAAAGAACTCATAACACAAACTATTGAGCACGATAACCAATGGCAAAGTGTTGCTCCAACCGTCGGTAGTAAACCAGTACTTAATAAAGAACAAGCGGTTGCTTGCACAGCTATAAATCAAAGTACTGGCTTTAGCAGCTTCTTATTAGAAGGCGTAACGGGCAGCGGTAAAACCGAAGTGTATTTACAGTGCCTAGAAGAAGTACTCAAACGTGGCGAGCAAGCCCTCGTACTCGTGCCCGAAATCGGCCTAACACCACAAACCGTAAACCGTTTTCGCCGCCGCTTTCCTGATACACCCATTATGCTTTGGCACTCAGCACTTACCGACAACGAACGTTTACAAACATGGCGTTTTTGCGAAAAAGGCAGTTGTGCGATAGTTATTGGCACACGTTCGAGTATTTTTCTGCCATTTTTAAAACTCGGTATGATTGTTGTTGATGAAGAACACGACTCGTCATTTAAACAACAAGATACCCTTCGTTACCATGCTCGTGATTTAGCCGCTTACAGAGCTTTTCAGCATAAAATCCCGCTTATATTAGGCAGCGCCACACCCGCGCTTGAAACACTTCACAAAGCAATTAATAACAAATACCAGCTATTAAGTTTAACGGAGCGTGCGCAAACAGCGACTGACAATCAGTTTAAGTTACTCGATATGAAAGGTCAGCCCGACCAAGCAGGTATTGCACATGCAAGTCTTGCTACTATGCGTCAGCACTTAAATCGCGGTAAACAGGTTATGGTATTTTTAAATCGCCGAGGTTTCTCACCCACCCTTATTTGCCATGAGTGCGGTTGGTTGAGCGAGTGTAAACGATGCAGTACCAGCGCTACATTTCATAAAGCGATTGGGCAAATGATCTGTCATCACTGTGGCGACCAGTACCCTGTCCCTCACCAATGCCCTGACTGTGGAAGTACGCAAATATTTCCTAACGGTAAAGGCACAGAGCAAATTGAAGAGTTTTTATCGACCGAATTCCCTGATACACCTGTTACTCGTATAGACCGCGATTCAACTCGCCGTAAAGGTAGCCTTGAAAAAGCACTTGATGAAATAAACCTAGGCGGCGCACGCATTTTAGTGGGCACACAAATGCTTGCCAAAGGCCATCACTTTGCAGATGTAAGCCTTGTTATAATTTTAGATGTAGATAGCGGCTTATACTCATGCGACTTTAGAGCGACAGAGCATTTAGCGCAATTAGTCACCCAAGTAGCGGGGCGTGCTGGACGTTCAGGTGAGCCTGGTCAAGTGTTATTACAAACACACTTTCCAGAACATCCTCTTTTGCAAGACTTAGTTAATAATGGTTACCAAGACTTTGCCCGCTTTGCTCTTAGTGAGCGCGATGATGCTGACTTACCGCCCATTACAAATATGGCCATTGTGCGTGCACAAGGACATAGTATTAAACTAGTCGTCGATTTTTTGACGGATTTGGTTCCTGTGAATGGGGTATCTGGTATACAATTGCTCGGTCCGATCCCTGCCCCACTTGAAAGAGTCGCAGGTATGTATCGTTTTCAATTGCATATTCAAGCGCAAGATCGTCGCATATTACATCAGTACCTTGCGCAAATGGTTGATTATTTAAGTACCAGTAAACTTGCACAAAAAGTACGCTGGAGCTTAGACGTAGACCCTATAGACATGATTTAGGTTAAGGCCAAAATAACACCATGGCACAGCACGATTATATTAATAAAAAGCCTGCAGGCAGAAACAGTAAAAAAAACGCACCCGCTAAAAAACCATTTCCTATTCTTTTAGCCGTTATAGCCATCTTACTTGTAGGTGGTTTTGCCTACACACTATGGTTTATAAAAAGTAATGCCGATCCAAAGCTTGTCGAAAAACAAGCTAACCCAACTGCACCCGCAAAAGTAGAAGTTGTTATTCCACGTACACCGGAATTTATTAAAGAAATTAGAAACCACGAGATTCAAGTTGAAGTAAAAGAACTTGAGCAAAAAGGTCCTTATGTTATGCAATGCGGTTCGTTCAGAACTCATGCACAAGCTGAATCATTAAAAGCTAAAATCGCATTTGCAGGGCTCATTTCTGAGATCAAACAGGCTGAAGGCAGCAATGGCACTTGGTATAAAGTACGTTTAGGCCCTTATAAAACCAAACGCCAAGCCGAAAGCGATAAAAACAAACTTAAACGTGTAAAAATAGTCGGCTGCGGAATTTGGGGCTGGACTTGAAAATAAACCATTCACCCATATAACCTCATCATAATCGTTTTTTACGAGTTGCCTCTGCAGCTCGATGATGAGGAATAACATGACTACTATCGTAAGTGTTCGCCGCGGCGACAAAGTTGTAATTGGCGGCGATGGCCAAGTTTCACTTGGTAACACCGTAATGAAGGGCAACGCCCGCAAAGTTCGACGTCTTTATAATGGCAAAGTAATCGCTGGTTTTGCCGGCGGTACTGCTGATGCCTTCACTCTTTTCGAACGTTTTGAAAGCAAATTAGAAATGCACCAAGGTAACCTAACTAAAGCCGCAGTAGAAATGGCTAAAGATTGGCGAAGTGACCGTGCACTTCGAAAACTCGAAGCGCTGCTCGCTGTAGCAGACGAAACAGCCTCTTTAATTATTACCGGTAATGGCGATGTAGTTCAGCCAGAAAACGATTTAATTGCAATTGGTAGTGGTGGTAACTTTGCGCAATCAGCTGCAACCGCCCTTTTAGAAAATACAGATTTAAGCGCTCGTGAAATAGTAGAGAAAAGCTTAACTATTGCAGGCAACATCTGCGTATTTACTAATAACTTCCAAACAATCGAAGAATTATAATAGGAACTATTATGTCTGATATGACCCCAAGAGAAATTGTTCACGAGCTAGATCAGCACATTATAGGTCAGGCTAAAGCTAAAAAAGCAGTCGCTATTGCGCTTCGTAATCGCTGGCGCCGCATGCAATTAAATGAAGATTTACGCAGTGAAGTAACACCAAAAAATATATTAATGATTGGTCCAACAGGCGTAGGTAAAACAGAAATTGCCCGCCGTTTAGCAAAACTTGCTAACGCACCATTCATTAAAGTAGAAGCGACTAAATTCACTGAAGTTGGTTATGTTGGTAAAGAAGTAGATACGATCATACGTGACCTCGTTGATGTTTCAATTAAAATGACTCGCGAACAGCAAACTAAAAAGTTTAAACATCGCGCCGAAGAAGCAGCAGAAGAGCGTATTTTAGATGCACTTTTACCACCGGTTAAAGATCAATATGGCGAAAGCCAACGCGACGATACTTCATCTACTCGCCAAACATTTCGTAAAAAATTACGTGAAGGTCAATTAGATGATAAAGAAATCGAGATTGAACTAGCGCAAGCTCAATCAAACGTAGAAATTATGGCGCCTCCTGGTATGGAAGATATGACCAACCAGTTACAAAGCATGTTTCAAAACATGGGCGGCGATAAACGCACTAAACGTAAGTTAAAAATTAAAGAAGCCTTCAAACTATTAACAGAAGAAGAAGCCGCTAAATTAGTAAACCCTGAAGAGCTAAAAGAACAAGCTATTTTTGCAGTAGAGCAAAACGGTATTGTGTTTATTGATGAAATAGACAAAATTTGTAAACGTGGTGATTCTTCAGGCCCTGATGTGAGCCGAGAAGGTGTTCAGCGCGACTTACTACCGCTAATTGAAGGCTCAACAGTAAACACTAAACACGGTATGGTTAAAACTGACCATATGTTGTTTATTGCCTCAGGTGCGTTCCAAATGTCTAAACCATCAGACATGATACCTGAGCTACAAGGTCGCTTACCGATTCGAGTAGAACTTGAGCCACTAACTGCAAATGACTTTAAACGTATCCTGACAGAGCCGCATGCATCGCTTACTGAGCAACAACGAGAGCTCCTTAAAACTGAGCAAGTAACGATTGAGTTTAGTGATGATGCTATTGAGCGTATTGCTAAGGCTGCGTGGCAAGTTAACGAAAAAACCGAAAACATCGGTGCTCGTCGCTTGCATACTGTGATGGAAAGATTGATGGAAGAAATTTCATACGATGCTTCTGAAAAAGCAGGTTCATCACTTGTTATTGACGCCGCTTACGTTGAAAAACATCTAGGTGCACTTGTTGAAGATGAAGACTTAAGCCGCTTCATTCTATAAAACGAATATAAACGTTATACTAAAAGCCTCCAGATTGGGGGCTTTTTAATGGGGTATATAAAATGAAACACGTTACAAAAGTGCATTACCACAGCGTGAGTAAAAATTTAGATGTTTATTTTGACGACGATAGCCAAGCAGTCTTTAGCTGTGAATTTTTACGCGTTCACTCTCCCTCTGCTGAAGTGCAAGGCCATGGCTCTGGCCCTATGAAATTGGTTTTAAATAAACAATCTGTAGGTATAAAAAACATAGTACCTGTTGGGCATTATGCACTGCGTTTAGATTTCGATGATGGTCACAATAGCGGACTGTTCAGTTGGAGTTACTTTGAAAAACTACAAGCGCAGCAACAAACGTTGAGCGATGAATATTCGGCACGCGTAGCCGAGCACGAACAAAACAAAAACAGTGTACCAATAAAGTTTATTCCTTAAACCTTATTGGTAACTTTAGGTGGGTATTTTTAGATTAGTTAACCTAAACCCTGGTTAAAATATTTACTATCCAGAGTTCAGGTTAGTTACACTTTAAACTTATCAATAGCGCTAAATAACACTCTAGCTTGCTCAGATACTTCTTCGCTAGTTTGGGCGTTTTTAGCAGCATGTTCAGTTGCATCTTGCGCAATGTCGCGAATTCTTACTACATTTTTATTAACCTCTGATGCCACTTGGCTTTGCTCGTCAATAGCAACCGCTATTTGAGAGCTCATTTCCATTATTGTTTGTACATCTTCAGTAATTGCGCCTAATAACTCACCTGCTTTAATTGCTTGCGAGGCACTTTCATCGCCTTGAGAACGACATTTGTGCATAATACTCACCACTTCTTGAGTACGCTGCTGTAAGGTACTTATAATACCTTCAATCTCACTCGTGGACTCTTGAGTACGCTTCGCTAATGAACGAACCTCATCTGCAACAACAGCAAAACCACGACCATACTCACCAGCACGTGCCGCTTCTATTGCCGCATTAAGTGCGAGTAAATTTGTTTGATCTGCAATCCCCCGAATTACATCAAGCACTGAACCAATTGTTTCGCCATCTTTTTCAAGTTGCGATACTACATTTGATGCATTCCCTAACGAATCAGATAGGGCTCTAATGTGCTTAACGGTAGAGTCAACTTCACTGCGCCCTTGTTGAGCACTTAAGTTTGTTGACTCTGCTTTTTTAGCAGCCGCTTCAGTATTATGTGAAATATCCTGAATCGTCGCCTGCATTTCGGTGGCTGCAGTTGCAACCATGTCGGCTTCATGTAATTGCTCTTGCATACCGGAGCTTGTTGCTGCGGTACTTTCTGATAAATGCTCTGTTGCTATGTTAAGCGTATTTAAAGCACCATTAACTTCGTTAATTAAGTTTTTAAAATCGCCTATTAAACTATTAAAGTCGACCGTCATGGTGGTAATTTCGTCTTTACCTGTTTGCTCTATCATCACGCTTAAATCATTATTACGACGAATGTCGTTAATGGTGTGATAAACCCGCTCTATAGGCACAATAATCGAGCGGCTCGTGAAATAAACCAACATTAAAACAATAATGCCAGCAATCACAAAAATAAGAATGGCTAAAAATTGTGCCTGTTCAACGCTTTTATCTACCTGCTGCTTAGTGCTTAATAGTATCTGCGCAACGATTGCATCACTTTGTTCAACACTTTTACGCATTTTTCCAAGTGCTCCTGAATTTAAATCTAAGCCCAATTCAACCTGTGCCTGGACCAATGCTTGAAATTGCGTTTGGTAGGAATTTAAAAAGCCATTTAATTGAGCTGTATACCCCGTATCAAATTGAGCCTGAGCGATTTGCTGCTTTAAAGTATCAACCCCTTCATCAAATCGAGTTAAATACTTAAGATCAAAACGTAGCATAAAATCTTTTTCAGCCCGTCTTAATTGTAATATAGAAGATAAGAGTTTGTAATTATCTTGCTCTTTGAGCAAGCTTTCGACCTCGTGTACTGCACTTCTTAGTTCGCCATACAGCCCATCTTTTGGGTGTAATCCTATGCGTTTTTGTAGCACAACAACACTCATAAAGTCATTGCTATAAGCACTTACCAAATTATCGAGATTACTTATTTTTTGGGTTTCGATACCCTGCTCTTGCATAATTACATTCAACTTAGCAATTTTACTTTTAAGCTGGTTATAATCTTGTTCAAATAAGTCTAATGCTTCTTCTTGTTTATAAAAAAGAAAGTTTTTTTCATGTTTACGCAGTTCTAATTCATGGATATTAAGCTCTTCAGCAAGCTGAATTGTTTTATTTAAGCTTAACGTTGTTCTCGCTTCATAAATTATTACGCATAAAAGGACCACCATTGCTAAACCAACAACGACTGCGTTTAACTGTAAACGTCGTTTGATTGTTAAGTTTTGTAAAAAACTCATCGCTAACGCCTTTTTTAAATATGCATTTGTATTATAGCTGATAGCTCAGGAGCGACTCATTAATTTAACTTTTTATTATTGGTTATTCTAAGCTACTTAATTATGATGGCTATAAAGCGACACTATCCCACAAACCTTTGTGTAACGATTGTGTGTTATTCCACTGTTGTTTAACCAACCAATCAATTAAAGGCTCGGGATCGCTAGGGTAATTTATTTGCTTATTTTGCGGGGCGCTATTCCAGTCATCAAGGGCTTGCGGGTTTAAATAGTTCATAACATGCGCCATGCCCATGGCAAACAAAGTTTGTGCATTTGCGGTTTGCTCAAACTGCCCATCTAAAGGCTTTAATAGTAACTTCTTACCTAACTTAAGCGCTTCACTGGCAAGCTCAAACCCCGCATTACCAATAACGCCACTCGTGTTTGCTAAGTCATTTAAAAAACCAGAACGTGAGGGGGGTCGCAAATGTATATGTCCAAAAGACTGATTGCAGGCATTTGGGTGATAACAATAAAATTCTTTTTCGGGAAAGTCTTTTAAGTAATCAACAATGCTATCTAAGTTTTCAAACGGTAAATATACCAATACCTTATTTAGTACCGCGACAGGATTCTCATGATTATGATGAGCAATAAAAGGCGGGATTATATTATTTGCAAATGGCTTCCAGTGTACGCCTAAGTAGGTAGATGCTGGTGCATAATGCTTGATGAGCGATTTTCTAAGTACACCACGACCAAATATAGGTACGTTTTCTGACAAAAATGCGGCTTGGTGACTAATACCGATAACGGGTATATCGGCCCGTTTTGCAGCCCATGCTGTGACTGGCTCAAAGTCATTAAGTACAAAATCGTACTGTTTTATATCAAGCGATTTTATATCACTCACCAGCTTACAAACTCGCATGTTTTTAAGTGTTTTTAAATTTTTGACTTGCCCATTTTCAGTACTAAACGATAAGCCCCGATACGCTTTATAATCTGAAAATTCGTGCATATCAAAGTAATCTTTATTTGCTCGCCCTGAAAACACATAATCAACATCAATACCAAGTTTATTAAAGCAGCTTGCCATAACCCTAGCCCGCGTTATATGACCATTACCGGTACCCTGCACTCCATACAATATTTTCATACAGGTACCACGAGCGCTAATGCGAATAAGCCACAAACACTGCCAATAATCGCACCTATAATAATATCAGCAGGAAAATGTACGCCTAATACAACACGAGAAATAGCCACACCAGCAGCCCAACTAAGTAGTAGCCATATATATTCAGGGAAAAAGTGACTTAGTATAATCGCAACTAAGAACGCTGCAGCGCTGTGGCCCGAGGGCAAACTAAATTTATCACTTGGTACTATGTAAGCATTTGTTACTAAGCAGTCGCATGGACGGATGCGGGCAAATCTATTTTTGGCCAGTAAATAAATGGGCCTTTCTATAGCAAAACCAACTAATATCGTTACAGGTAATAATTGTTGCTGCTCATTATTACTAAGCCACCACACCGCTAAACACACAAGTATGTAAAGCCCTCCATCACCGCTTTTAGATAAGCCAAACGCCATTGTTTTAAACCACTTCGGTGAGTTGTAATTAAACAGAGTTAAAAATAATTGCTCATCTAGCAGAGCTGCCCTTTTAAACATATTATTGTTATCCATCACTTCCCCCTCATTGCATAATATATGAACACCGATTTAGCTTATGTGTTGTAAATAACAATTGAGTGACGCTTTTAAGACACTATTATTGCGATTAATGATTTAGCGCTTGTTTTGTCTAAATTTACTGCGATTAAGTCGTTGTTATTGCTTATAAGGAGGGTATACTGAGGTATAAATTAATGTACCTTTTGAGGATAAAATAATGGATTACAGCACTTCTGATTTATGTGACCACTTTGCTGATGTGGTTGACGTGCTAGAGCCAATGTTCATCAACTTTGGTGGTCGACACAGCTTTGGTGGCCGCATTAAAACGGTTAAATGTTTTGAAAATAATGAACTGATCCGCGAATTACTTTCTCAAGACGGTACAGACTTAGTGCTTCTTATTGATGGTGGTGGCTCAACTCGCCGTGCACTTATTGATATTGAATTGGCCGAACTTGCACTTGAAAATAACTGGAATGGTATTGTTGTTTACGGCGCAGTACGCCACGTTGATGAGCTTGAAGAACTTGATTTAGGCATTCAAGCAATTGCTTCTATCCCTGTTGCAGCTGACAGTGAAGGTGCTGGCGAGGATGCTATAGGCGTTAACTTTGCCGGTGTATCATTTTTTGATGATGACTTTATTTATGCCGATAGTACTGGCATTGTTTTATCTGCAGAAGAATTAGAATTGGAAGTTGTAGAAGTATAACGTGACCTCCCATTTAAAAGTATATGATGAAAGCGCGGTTAGAGCACTTTGCTCTAACCGCGTAAATGAAAAAAAAGCATGGCAATCAATGGCCTTGCTAGACACTCAAGTAAACCTGCAACAAGCACTTATTGACGCAGCTCAATTTGGCATTCGCTACGTACTTCTTGGTATTTGCGAAGATATTGGCCCAAAAGCAAATTTAGGAAATGGCGGTGCAAACGAAGCATGGTCTGCTTTTTTAAAACGTTTTTTAAACCAACCCCATAATCAATTTATCGCCACTCAAAAAGTACTTTTATTGGGTGAAGTAAATACTGATGATTTAATGGCGCAAAGCAACCAACTTAATAATCAGCAAGCCCAGCAGTTAACTCAATTACGAGATTTATGCCAACAACTTGATGAACGCGTAGAGTCAGTATTAAGCCTTATTTTTAAAGCAGGGCTTGAGCCAATCGTCATTGGCGGAGGTCACAATAATTGCTTAGGTATTATTCGCGCGCTAAGTAAGTCAAAAAACACGCCTGTTAATGCTATCAATTTTGACCCTCATGCCGATTTTAGAGAATGTGAAGGTCGCCATAGTGGTAATGGTTTTCGCTACGCGTATAACGAGCAACATCTAAGTAATTACCATGTTATTGGCTTACATGAATTAAAAAATAATCAAGCAATTATAGATGCAATGAGTGAAGCTAACTTTAAATTTGATAGCTATCAATCTATACAAGTTAAGCGAAAAATTACACTAACGCAGGCAATTGAAAATGCACTAAGTAATTTTAATGATTTACCTCTGGGTGTTGAAGTTGATTTAGATAGTATTACTTATATGCCAGTTAGTGCGTATACATATTGCGGATTTAGTGTGAGTGACACTGAGCACTTTGTGCATTTAGCTGCAAGCCACCGGCACTCTAAGTACTTACACTTATGTGAAGCAGCGCCTAACCAGCATCCTAACGGGTTAGAT
Source organism: Pseudoalteromonas sp. SWYJZ19 (assembly GCF_015864375.1). Lineage (NCBI taxonomy): Bacteria > Pseudomonadati > Pseudomonadota > Gammaproteobacteria > Alteromonadales > Pseudoalteromonadaceae > Pseudoalteromonas > Pseudoalteromonas sp. SWYJZ19. The sequence continues at coordinate 61,487 of NZ_JADYXI010000018.1, read as the reverse complement.
GCCGGTGCTGCCCATGTAGGGCAAGTGATTAGTGCACTTGTAAATAGCTACCTACAAGCCAAAGAAAACACTTAACGTTGTTGAACCGATCGCCACTCTTTTAGCCAGCTCATTAAACCGATACTACTTAGCGGGTGACCAAAGTAATAACCTTGGGCAGCATAACCTTTTAAGCTTTTTACAAACTTAAGTTGCTCAAGTGTTTCTACTCCTTCAAAAATCACTTTTGTTTTTTGTTGGCTATGCATATCAACCATTCCACCAACTAAACTGCGTATATTGTTTTGATTACTAAAGTCAGCGGTAAGTGAAGGTGAAACCTTAATATACTCAACCGCTAAACTTGGCAACTTAGAAAGTAGTACCGGGTTATCACCAAGTCCATCCACACATACTTTTAAGCCTATGTTATTAAGCCTTGCGATCATGCCTCGGCCTTTGTCATCTAAACCAGCAAAAATATGTAAAGGGCATTCAACAATTAAGTCTCCCGCCTCTAAGTGATGTTCATTTATAACAACATCAACAAATTCAACAAACTCTTCATTTAGCATTTCAGGGCCAAATACGTTAATGCTAAGCGGTATGGAAATACCTTCTACTCTAAGCGCCATTGCAAGCTCAGCGGCTCTCTCCATTACAAATTTAGCAAGCGGATAACCAAGCCCAGCTATTCTTATGTCGTCAATAAAACGATTAGCAGATAAAATCCCTTGCTTAGGATGCTGCCAACGCAGTAGTAATTCTAAAAACTCAATTTGACCGTTTTCGTTACAAATTATAGGTTGAAAATAGAGTTCTAATTCGCTCGAAAAATCAATATTTGCTAATTCTTTTAGTCGCGCTTGTTGCTCTCGCAGTTCAATCATCATTTGTTGATGATAAGGCACAACCTTGCGATTTGGGTGGCTATCGAGTGCTAGGTATGCGTACGATATTAAATTATCAAAGTTATTGTCTTGCTCATTACAATCAACATAACTCGCCCTCGCTTTTACCTCTACAGTGCAGTTAGCAACATTAAATGGCTTAAGTGTTGCACCCAGTATTTGTTCAATAACCAACTCATGTAAATGTTTTTGATTCGCGAAACTACAAATAAATGCAAAGTTAAGGCCCCCTAAGTGGGCTAGCTTTTCTTGCCCAACTAAAGTCACTATTTCGTCACTTGAAAGCAGTTCTTTTATTCGATTAGCCGATTGTGCTAAAAGTATATCGCCAAAGTCACGTCCTATATGCTGGTTAACTTGCTCAAACCCTTCAAGACGAATAACGATTAACGCTGCATTTACTTGCTTGTTGTCGCACCATGCATAGTAACCTTGGCGTAACTGTTTTCTATCTGCAAAAACCGAAAGCGGAGACTCTTCTATAAATGTATCACCTGTAGGTTCTGGCTCTATCACGACTTCTATTTCAGCGCTTTCGTCATTTAAAAAGCCAACAATAGCTAATAATAATATTGCTAACACAACCCAAAATAACGGAACTTCCAATAATAAATGAGCTGAAAATAGAACAACAAATAAAAGACCAGCCATTGAGCTGGTAATAATCATGCTCCAATTATTTCGCTCAAAGGCTTGCCATAAATGAAAGCAAAATCCAAAGGCAAGTAAAATGGCAAGCCAAGCTGCGCCCGTACTCAAAATAGCCAAACCAACAGCTGCTGTGCATAAATAGCTAAATTTAATACTGGCATTTTTAACGGAAAATAAAGTGGCAATCATCGCCATCAATAGTGCACCACTAAAAAATATTGGGAAGTTACTGTCGGTTAGTATGTTCAAATTAACGGCATCCGTATTCGCTAAAAAAGTTTAAACCAGATTATATGTGGGCAAAAATAATACAAACTAGTTAATTCTACCCAAAATCCATAAATTTAACAGTTTATTTACGCCAAATTGGTAACTTAATTGTGATGGATGACTTATTTGCCAATGCGCAATATCAGCTCTTGCACCAACCTTTAAAATACCACGGTCGTCTAACCCTAGTGCTTTAGCAGCATTGCGAGTAACACCTGCCAATGCTTGCTCGGGTGTTAATCTAAACAATGTGCATGCCATGTTCATCATCAAGTGCACTGAGCACAGCGGTGAAGTGCCAGGATTAAAATCACTCGCAATAGCTATAGGTACTTTATATTGATTAAGTAACTCAATAGGTGGGAATTGTGTTTCTCTTAAAAAATAAAATGCACCGGGCAATAACACCGCGACCGTCCCAGCGTTTGCCATGGCTTTTACACCCTCTTCATCGAGATGCTCAATATGATCTGCCGAAAGGCCATTGAACTGCGCCACCAGCTCAGCACCATGTTGATTAGATAACTGCTCAGCATGGCATTTTACTGGGAGGTTATGCTTTTTAGCCGCCTGGAAAACACGTTTGGTTTGCGAATAACTAAAGCCTACATTTTCACAAAATACATCGACTGCATCAGCAAGATTATTAGCCACTACCTGATCAAGCATGTCAGTACATACCAAATCAATATATTCATCAGCACGGCCTTTGTATTCAGGCGGTAGAGCATGCGCCCCTAAAAAAGTAGTTTTAATATCAATAGGATGATGCTCACCTAATAAACGAGCTACTTCTAATATTTTTATCTCGTTTTCAGTATCTAGCCCATAGCCTGACTTTATTTCAACAGTGGTTACACCTTCTTTTAACAACGTATTTAAGCGATCTTTTGCATCAACAAATAATTGCTCTCGATCGGCTGCTCTCGTCGCTTTAACCGTACTTGCTATGCCACCGCCTTGCGTTGCAATTTGCTCATAACTTACACCCTGCAAGCGCTGCTCAAACTCTTGCGACCTTGAACCTGCAAACACTAAATGTGTATGACAATCTATTAAGCCCGGCGTTAACCACTGCCCTTTTATACTCAATGTCGGCGTTGCAAACACATCAAAACTGGGCAATGTTGATTGCTCTCCAATCCACGCAATTTTACCATTTTTGATAGCTATAGCAGCATTTTCGATTGCGCCATAAGGGGCATTTATATTGCTATCCATAGTGGCAATATTGGCATCAGTTAAAAGTAAGTCAATTTCTTCTAACTCATAATTTTTTGTTGTGCTTTGCATTTTACAGCCCTTTTTACGCCCAGAGTGATGAAAATATAGTCTAACAACCCATCTTGTATATACAAGGTAATTGTGTCATCTTATTTATATAGTTTATTTTTAATGTAACCATAAATTTAATGACGACACCTAAATTTGCGCAAATAAAACAATTCATTGTTGATAAAATTCGCAGCGGTACGTGGCAAGAAAACCAACGTGTTCCCTCTGAAAACGAACTAAGTAGTCAATTTAGTGTCAGCAGAATGACAGCCCGCCGAGCACTAAGCGAGTTAACCGAGGCAGGTATTTTAACCCGCAGCCAAGGGTTAGGTACATTTGTAGCCACATTTAAATCGCAGTCATCGTTACTCGAAATAAAAAACATTGCTGATGAAGTAAAGGAACGTAACGGCAACTACACCTGTAGTGTACTTATACTTGAATCAATAAATGCAGTCGCACCTATTGCCATTGCACTTGGTGTTGAGATTGACAGTGTTGTATATCGAAGTGTACTCGTGCATAACGAAAACGACAGCCCCTTGCAGCTAGAAGAGCGTTTTGTAAACCCTGCACTTGCGGCTGGTTACTTACAACAAGACTTTAGCACGCTTACACCTCATGAGTATCTATCTAGTGTTGCACCACTTACCCAAGCGAGGCATACCGTAGAGGCTATTATGCCAAACAGCGAAATGTGCCAATGGTTAAACTTATATAACGAAGAGCCATGCTTACAAGTTATTCGACGCACATGGTCTATTAACGGCATTGTAAGCTTTGCGCGCCTTGTATCACCAGGCAGTAAATATCGCTTAGGTGGTCACTTAACATTTAAAAAATAACAAACAATAGCGCTTACTGCGCTTTTTTTATAACAAATCACCTTGTATATACAACAGGAGCAAAACATGAACAACCGACTCGACACAAGTCGCGTAATACGTGCACCTCATGGCGATAAAATAAGTGCTAAAAGCTGGCAAACTGAAGCTGCTAAGCGCATGCTAATGAATAATTTAGACCCTGAAGTAGCAGAACATCCTCATGCACTTGTTGTATATGGTGGTATTGGCCGAGCAGCTCGTGATTGGCCAAGTTATGACAAAATTATAGAAACCCTCGATAGACTCGAAAGCGACGAAACTCTGCTTGTACAATCAGGAAAACCCGTTGGTGTATTTAAAACCCACAGTAATGCCCCTCGTGTACTTATTGCCAACTCAAACCTTGTTCCACACTGGGCAAATTGGGAGCACTTTAACGAGCTCGATAAAAAAGGCTTGATGATGTACGGACAAATGACAGCGGGTTCTTGGATTTATATTGGCTCGCAAGGCATTGTACAAGGCACTTACGAGACCTTTATAGCCATGGCAAAGCAACATTTTTCAGGCAGTGCTAAAGGCAAGTGGGTATTAACGGGTGGCCTTGGAGGTATGGGCGGTGCACAACCACTTGCCGCTACAATGGCAGGGTTTAGTGCGCTAGTTGTTGAATGTGATGAAAGCCGTATCGATTTTCGTATAAAAACAGGCTACGTTGATGTAAAAGCAACGAACCTTGAACACGCACTGCAATTAATAACCGACGCGTGCATAAAAGGTGAAGCCCTATCAGTTGGCCTACTTGGTAACGCTGCCGATGTATTTAGTACACTGGTTAAAACAGGTATTACACCTGATGTAGTCACAGATCAAACATCAGCTCACGATCCATTAAATGGTTACTTACCACAAAACTGGACAATGGAGCACGCAGCAAAAATGCGTGAGCAAGATCCAAAAGCGGTAGTAAAAGCGGCTAAACAATCAATGGCAGTCCAAGTTAGAGCGATGTTGGCGCTGCAAAAAGCGGGGGCAGCAACAACAGACTATGGCAATAATATTCGCCAAATGGCGTTTGACGAGGGCGTTACCAACGCGTTTGATTTTCCTGGGTTTGTACCCGCCTATATTCGCCCTTTATTTTGTGAAGGTATTGGCCCATTTAGATGGGTAGCATTATCGGGCGATCCAGAAGATATTTATAAAACCGATGCAAAAGTAAAAGAGCTTATTCCTGATGATGCACATTTGCATAATTGGCTTGATATGGCGCGTGAGCGCATTCAATTTCAAGGGCTACCTGCACGTATTTGTTGGGTAGGTTTAAAAGATAGAGCACGCCTTGCATTGGCCTTTAACGAAATGGTTAAAAATGGCGAACTTAAAGCCCCTATCGTTATTGGTCGTGACCACCTCGACTCGGGCTCAGTTGCCAGCCCTAACCGCGAAACAGAAAGTATGAAAGATGGCTCAGATGCGGTATCGGACTGGCCATTACTCAATGCACTGCTTAATACGGCAAGTGGCGCTACTTGGGTGTCTCTTCATCATGGTGGCGGTGTAGGTATGGGGTTTAGTCAGCACTCTGGTGTGGTTATTGTTGCCGATGGTACAAATGAAGCTAAAGAGCGTATTGCTCGCGTACTTTGGAACGACCCTGCAACAGGTGTAATGCGCCATGCTGATGCTGGGTACGACATAGCAAAGAACTGCGCCAAAGAACAAAATTTAGACCTACCTATGCTAAACGAGGAATGATCATGTTCGAACTTACTCTCACACCAGGCTCACTTAATTTAAACACACTGAGAAAAATTAATAATTCACCGGTAAAGTTAAGCCTTGCAAAGCATGCTGAATCGCAAATAGCAGCAAGCGCGCAAACCGTTCAAAACGTTATTAATGAGCACCGCACTGTATACGGGATTAACACCGGGTTTGGGTTATTAGCTAATACCAAAATAGCCGACGACGAACTTGAATTATTACAGCGCTCCATTGTGCTTTCACACGCTGCGGGCATTGGCGAATACATGGATGACAGCACAGTAAGGTTAATGATCACCTTAAAAGTAAACTCGCTTTCGCGCGGCTACTCGGGTATTCGCCTGCAAATAATCCAATTTTTTATGCAGCTGCTTAGTAGCGAAGTATATCCGTGCGTGCCTAAAAAGGGCTCTGTGGGGGCATCGGGGGATTTAGCCCCTCTTGCGCATATGTGCCTACCTTTATTAGCTGAAGGTCAAATGCGACATAAAGGAAAAATAATTAGTGCAGCACAAGGGTTAAAAATAGCGGGGCTTGAACCTCTTACCCTTGCAGCTAAAGAAGGCTTAGCATTATTAAATGGCACACAAGCGTCGACTGCGTTTGCACTACAAGGCCTATTTAGAAGCGAGAACTTATATGCACAAAGCTGCGTTATCGGCTCGATAAGCATAGAAGCAGCAATGGGTAGTCGCGCGCCATTTGATGCACGTATTCATGATATTCGTGGTCAGCGCGGACAAATAGACACCGCTCAAGTATTTAGAGAGCTACTCGATACGCACTCTCAAATTAGTGATTCCCACGTAAATTGTGAAAAAGTACAAGATCCATACTGCCTTCGCTGCCAACCTCAAGTGCTAGGAGCTTGCCTAACTCAGATACGCCAAGCCGCAGAAGTATTGTTATGTGAGTCAAACGGTGTAACCGATAATCCGCTAGTTTTTGCCGATGTAGGCGACATAATATCGGGAGGTAACTTTCATGCAGAGCCAGTTGCAATGGCCGCCGATAACTTAGCTATCGCAATTGCCGAAATTGGTGCATTAGCAGAAAGGCGAATTGCATTACTTATCGATTCAAACCTATCCAAATTACCGCCATTTTTAGTTGAAAACGGCGGGGTAAATTCAGGTTTTATGATTGCTCAAGTTACCGCTGCAGCGCTTGCGTCAGAAAACAAATCATTAGCACATCCGGCTTCGGTCGATAGCTTGCCTACATCTGCAAATCAAGAAGATCATGTATCTATGGCAACCTTTGCAGCAAGGCGCTTAGATGAAATGGCCAATAATACCCAAGGCGTTTTGGCAATAGAATGGTTAGCATCGGTTCAAGGGCTAGAATTTAGAAAGCCGCTTGAACCATCACATAAAGTGCAAAGCGCTAAAGCGTTATTACGCGAGCATGTGAGTTATTATGATAAAGACCGCTACTTTGCTCCCGATATCGAAGCTGCTAATACATTACTAAGTGAAGGTAAGCTATGCGACTTCATAGAGAGCAGCCCCCTGCCTTCAGCATATTAAATACCATATTGGTAAGTAAAGCCTAGCGCTTCAATAGCTGAGCCAATAACTTTGCGCTCAGCTTTATCATCACTGGTAAAGCGTGGTAACTCGCCACCATGTTCTGCACACTTCACTGCGTAGTATTCAGCTTTTTTTGGGTGCGCAGGATTAACAACATTATAAATATTTTGCCCTACTTGCCAGTGCTCTATCACCGCAAAAACAGCATTAATTACATCTTGTTGATGCACCATATTTACTACTTGCTCACTTGATGTATTAAGCTCTTTGCCTGCCACAAAACGACCCGGTTCTCTATTAGGCCCTAGTAATCCAGCTAAACGCAGCACTTTCCCGTCTTGCTCAAGTACTTGCTCTTCTGCCTCATAGAGCTTTATTTGGCGCTCGTTTGTGCATGAAATATCGCAACTTTCGCTATATACACCAGGCTCTTGATCGTATACCCCGGTTGATGAGCATAATAAAAAGCCCTTTGCGTTTAACTCCTTTGAGAGCTTAAGCGCTGCGGTGAGTGTTTCAGGATAATTACTTTCACTGTCCCTGCTACGTGGTGGAATAGCACATACCCAATAAGCATTTTGTAAATCAACTTGATGTCTTAATTGCCCATCTTCAAGTGTAAACTGACGCTCAAAATCAAACTCGTGTATATCTGTTCTATGCGTTCCTTGTACTTGCCAATCAGCTTTTTGCGCACTTACGCATAAAGCATGTCCTAACCAACCTGCACCTAATACTACTAATTTATTACTTTTATTTGTCATTTTTGTATAAGCCTTTATTTTAAACGCATAATTAGTTCTTTCTATCTAACTTTATAGAGATTTTAAGTAAGATATGATTAGATATAATTTCATAAATAATAAAAATATGCGCACTCATGCTAAATAATTTATCATTACGGAAGAAAATATTATTATTGATTGGTGGAACAATTACCGTTTTACTAATTATCGCCTCAACATTCTTTGTTAAACACATTGCCAACCTCTCTAGAGAAAACATAGAAAACGAAGCACAAAGTTATCTACAGACCGAGCAACTTTCAATGCAAAGTTACTTTGCAATGTACGGTAAAATGGTATCAACCTTTGTTAATAACCCACATTTAATCAACTTTTTTGAAAATTGGGATACTCGCGATCAAGCACTCGAAAGCGCGCCAGGTTACAACGAAGTAAACCAAGACTTTGTGCGTTTAAGCTCAAACGACGAAAACATTTTATCGGCCTTTTTTGCCTCAGCAACCACCGGTGAATACTTTAAAGAAAATGAACGTACAAGTCACTACAACGGCCAGCCTTATTACGCCTACAAGCGTGGTTGGTGGCAAGAAGCCATGCAAGTTAACAAACTTTATGTAGGTCCAATCTCTGTTGATTTAACCACAGGCGTAGCATCTGCAGTAGTACAACAACCTGTTTATAACGCACAGCGTAAACTCATTGGTATGGGCGGTGTTGATTTACAACTAAACAAAATTAACGACATGGTCGAAAATATTCGCTTTAACGGCCAAGGTTATGGATTTTTACTCGATGGAAATCAAAAAGTAGTTCACTTTTCAAAAGCCACTGGACACAAACTTTCAATTACAGATGAAGGTGCAAACGGTAAAGAAGGACTCGATGCGCTTGAGCAACAATTTACAGATACAGCAGGCTTTAAAGAATTAAATACACAAATGCGAAATAACCTTAAAGGCAGCCAAATGGTTACTTTTAAAGGTGAGCAGTTTTATGTGGTTTACCATCGCTTACAGCTAGATCAGCCTTATATAGATTGGTATGTAGGTCTACTTATTCCTACTAGCATGATTGAAGAGCCCGTAAATGCCGCAGTAACCGCAACAACAACTGCAGTAGTTATTATCTTAATTATTATATTAGCCATGATTTTATGGGCTACCCATATGATTTCAAAACCCATCACAACACTTACGCACATTATGCGTGATATAGCATCGGGTGAAGGCGACCTTACTCAAAAAATTGATATTAATAGCCAAGATGAAGTGGGACAGCTGGCCAATCATATGAACACTTTTATTGATAAATTACGCGCCATGATGCTAGAAACCGCAGCGCAAGCAGAACAGCTAAGTAATGCAGCAGCTCAGCTAAGACATGTTTCTGAGCAAACTAATTCTGAAATTCAGCAAGAGAAGCAGCAAGTTGATAGCGTCAGCGCCGCGGTAACTGAAATGGCGACTACTGTGCTTGAAATATCACGTAATGCACAACATACAAATAATGCAGCTGAAGAAGTTCAGGCAATTACAGCTGAAGGTGCAAGCCGTTCTACACAGGCGCAAAAAGTAATGACTGAACTGGCGTTGCATATTGGCGAAGCATCTAAAGTGGTTGCAGGCCTTGAGCAAGAAAGTAATAATATTGGTGCATTAGTCGATGTAATTAATTCAATAGCCGATCAAACCAACTTACTTGCACTTAATGCGGCTATAGAGGCAGCTCGTGCCGGTGAACACGGTCGAGGCTTTGCCGTTGTTGCTGATGAAGTACGCTCACTAGCAAGTCGCACACAAGAATCAACTGACGATATTCGTAATATGATTTCGCGCTTGCAGCAAATAGCTCAACAGGCCTCAGTGATGATGCAACAAGGACAAGATCAAACCGAGGGCTCAGTACTGCAAACTAAAGAAGTACTTAGCTCACTTCACAATATTGCGCAGTCGGTCACTAAAGTACAAGACCAAAGTCATCAAATAGCAACGTCAACTGAGGAGCAAACAGTCGTTGCTGAAGATATTAATACGAGCCTTTCGGCAATTAATAACTTAGTGAACAGTACCGCTGATCATGCACATACCCTCGCTGACGAAGCTCGTGACTTAAGTGATCTAGCTGCGGCACTTAACAAAACGGTTAACCAATTTAAATTATAAAACACTCATTTAATAGCTGTGTTTAAGCGTCAAACTTAAGCGCAGCTATAACCCTTGTTTTTAATTTATTTAGCACCATATCTTTACAGTTCGCTGCTATTTTTACTGTAATTGAGTAATACAAAGTTATTTTTACGAACCAGATCAAATTTTTCGATTTTATACACAGATCTTTTTATTGAGATAGTTTGTTGTTTGGCAGAGTCTGGTATAGTAGCGCACGTAATAAACAGTGCTTTTTGAGCGGTTTAATACAATATTGCTAATTAATATGTTCTAAGTGTTATTTAAAAGCACATATTAATTACCAATTGTTAAAAATGGGTTAGCCGATACTCGGCTGACAAAGAATACATTGTAACGGTTTTATCATGATATCTAATTTATTTACCAAGCTTTTTGGTAGTCGCAATGACCGCACTATTAAAAACTTAAGAAAGACGGTCGCGCTAATCAATGCGCTAGAAACGCAACTTGAAGCGCTTTCTGATGAAGATTTAAGAGCTAAAACAGCTGAGTTTAGAGAACGTTACGATAACGGACAAGGCCTTGACGATATCCTACCTGAAGCTTTTGCTGTGGTACGTGAAGCGTCAAAGCGTGTAAATGGCATGCGTCATTTCGACGTGCAGTTATTAGGTGGTATGGTTTTACATCAAGGTCGCATTGCAGAAATGCGTACCGGTGAAGGTAAAACACTAACAGCTACCCTACCCGCTTATTTAAACGGCTTAACAGGCAAAGGTGTTCACGTAATTACTGTGAATGACTACCTTGCTAAACGTGATGCTGAAACCAACCGTGCGTTATTTGAATTTTTAGGCCTTACTGTAGGCTGTAACGTACCGGGTATGATGCCACAGCAGAAGAAGCTAGCTTATACTGCTGACATTACGTACGGTACAAATAACGAATTTGGTTTTGACTACCTTCGCGATAATATGGCTTTTAGCATTGATGAACGTGTTCAGCGTCCATTATTTTATGCCGTAGTCGATGAAGTGGATTCAATCTTAATTGATGAAGCGCGTACTCCGCTTATTATTTCAGGCCCAGCTGAGGACAGCTCTGAGCTATACACTGAAATAAATACCATCGTTCCTTTACTTGAACTTCAAGAAAAAGAAGACGAAGAAGGTGTTGAAGGCGACGGCGATTACACTATTGATGAAAAGTCTAAGCAAGTTCATTTAACAGAACGTGGTCAAATTAAAGTAGAAGAGCTACTTACTGAACGCGGCTTAATTGAAGAAGGCGATTCGCTTTACTCAGCAGCAAGCATTACGCTACTAAGTCACGTTTATGCCGCCCTTCGTGCCCACAAGCTATACCAAAAAGATGTTGATTACGTAGTAAAAGAAAACGAAGTAATCATTATCGATGAGCATACTGGTCGTTCAATGGAAGGTCGTCGTTGGTCAGAAGGTTTACACCAAGCTGTTGAAGCTAAAGAAGGTGTAAATATTCAGAACGAAAACCAAACACTTGCATCTATTACGTTCCAAAACTACTTCCGTTTATACGAAACATTAGCAGGTATGACAGGTACTGCCGATACTGAAGCTTTTGAGTTTCAATCTATCTACGGCCTAGATACTGTTGTTATGCCAACTAATAAGCCAATGGTTCGTGATGATCGCGCCGACTTAGTTTACCTAACACAAGAAGAAAAATACGAAGCAATTTTAATTGACATTAAAGACTGTCAAGACCGCGGACAACCGGTACTTGTAGGTACTATTTCAATTGAAAGCTCTGAGTATTTATCGCAGTTTTTACGCAAAGAAAAAATTAAGCACAACGTACTTAATGCCAAATTTCATGCGCAAGAAGCAGATATCGTTTCAGATGCTGGCCTACCAGGTACAGTAACAATTGCAACCAACATGGCCGGTCGTGGTACCGATATCGTGTTAGGTGGTAACTGGAACAGTGAAGTTGAAAAACTTGAAAACCCAACTGCTGAGCAAATTGCTGAAATTAAAGCTGCTTGGAAAATTCGCCATGATGCGGTAATTGATGCTGGCGGTTTACATATCATTGGTACTGAACGTCACGAATCTCGTCGTATAGATAACCAATTACGTGGTCGTTCTGGTCGTCAAGGTGACGCCGGTTCTAGTCGTTTCTACCTATCGATGGACGATGCACTAATGCGTATCTTCGCTGGTGAACGCATGACTAATATGATGCGTAAACTAGGTATGCAACGCGGTGAAGCAATTGAACATCCATGGGTAAACCGTGCGATTGAAAATGCACAGCGTAAAGTAGAAGCACGTAACTTTGATGTTCGTAAGCAATTGCTTGAGTACGATGATGTAGCAAACGATCAACGTCGCGTTGTTTACTCTCAACGTAATGAGCTACTTGAAGAAGGCGATATTTCAGAGACTATCACAGCAATTCGTGGTGATGTTCTTGCTAGTGTAATTGATCAATACATTGCACCACAAAGCCTTGCTGAAATGTGGGATATTCCTGGCCTTGAAGAGCGTTTAAAACAAGACTTCTTACTTGAGTTGCCAATCACTCAGTGGTTAGCAGATGACAATAAACTATACGAAGAAAAACTTCGTGAGCGTATTGAGCAGGCGGTTGAGCAGTCATACAAGCAAAAAGAAGAGCAAGTTGGCGATTCTGTTTTACGTCAATTCGAAAAAGCGATTATGCTACAAAGTCTTGATCAGCATTGGAAAGATCACCTTGCTGCTATGGATCACTTACGTCAAGGTATTCATTTACGTGGTTACGCGCAAAAGAATCCTAAGCAAGAGTATAAGCGTGAATCGTTTGAGCTGTTTTCTGAAATGCTTGAAAACTTGAAAGTAGATGTTGTAAGCATCCTAAGTAAAGTACAAGTACGCGCAGAAGAAGATGTTGAAAAAGTAGAAGAGCAACACCGTAAAAGTGAAAATGCTCCTCGCGAATACCAACATGAAGAAGCTGAGCAAGTAGGTGGCGAAGCGCCAGCACCAGAAACAGCTACTGTAATGGCTCGTACAGAACCAAAAGTAGGTCGTAATGACCCTTGTCCTTGTAAATCAGGTCAAAAATTCAAACAATGTTGCGGTAAATTAAAATAGCCCAGTATTGTTATTAGCTTATTAAAAAGCGGCGCTAGCGTCGCTTTTTTTTATGGAGTTTTAAAGTAATGACTATAGAAATTGTACATGTAGCTGTTGGTGTTATTAAGAAAAATAACGCTATATTCATTTGTAAACGCGCAGATGAACAACATCAAGGCGGTTTATGGGAATTTCCTGGTGGCAAAGTAGAAGCAGGTGAAAGTGTTTTTGTTGCACTTAAACGCGAGCTTATTGAAGAAGTTGGATTAACAATTCACAGCTCTAGCCAACTTATGGTGATTGAACATGACTACGGCGATAAGTGCGTTAAATTAGATGTGCACGTAGTGAGTAACTTTAGCGGTGAAGCACATGGCGCTGAAGGACAACCTAGTGAATGGGTAGCAATTAGTGAATTAGAAAATTATGATTTTCCTGAAGCTAATGCTGAAATTATCGAGAAAATAGTAGCCCGATACGCATAACAAACTAGGTACAAGTGAGCACAATGAACATCTCAATACAAAATAAGCTAAGCGAACAATTAGCATTAAATCCTGAGTTAACTCAAGTTAGTGTGATTGGTAGCGGCCATATAAATAGTACATGGCTACTTACGTGTATTGATAAACAGTTTATTGTGCAAAAACTTAATACTGAGGTATTTAAATACCCTGCTCAGTTAGTAAGTAATGCAAAACTAATTGAGCAGCATTTAAATACCAAACAACTACAAAGCAACTACCCCCTTGAAACAGTTAAGCATATAGCCATACAAAACAACGAACACTTAATAGAAATTGATAGCGCGCATTATCGCGTCCTTAGCTATATTAGTGACAGTTACAGCGAAGACGTTGTTAAAAATGCGCAACAGAGCGAGCAAGCGGCTTACGCCTTTGGCGTATTCGCCCATGCATTACAAGATTTTGATGCACAACAACTACATATTGTAATCCCTGATTTTCATAACTTAGCGATGCGCTTTGAGCAATTAAATACCGCAATCACAAATAACTCTGTAAATAGAGTAAAGCACTGCGCTGACGAAATAGAATATTGCTTATCGCAGCAGCATTTAATTACCGAGCTTAGTAGTATAGCTAAGCAGATACCACTTAGAGTGTGTCATAACGATACAAAAATAAATAATATGCTGTTTTGTAGTGCAACTCACAAAGCAAAAGCAGTGATTGATTTAGATACCTGCATGGCGGGATTTAGGCTTTATGATTTTGGCGACATGGTACGCACTTTCTGCTCCCCCGAAGCCGAGGATTCAACAAACTTACACAACGTTATTATTCGAAAAGATATATTTTCAGCCATTGTTAAAGGCTATGTAACGCCATTAAAAAGTAGCATGAGTACAAAAGAACAAGAAAGCCTGCTGCTAGGCGCTAAAATAATGCCGCTCATGTTAAGTGTGCGCTTTTTAACTGATTACCTAAATAACGATGTGTACTTTAAAGTGGCTCATGCAGAGCATAATTTAGAGCGAGCACAAAACCAACTCGCGCTTTATAAAAACATACTCAGTAACAAAAAATGGATGCACCAATACTTAATGAGCTAAAGCTTATTTAACCTGAACTCTGGTTAAGAGATTTATTAACGTATTGAATCATGGTGATATTTAAATTTATTTTCTCTAGTCAGAGATTTTTAGTGAAAACAAGGCGAATTTACGCGTCAATAGCTGGCCTATTGCAAGTAAATTCAACGCAGTTAGCGCTGAAAATAGCTGCTTGAGGTAGATTTATTATCCATAGTTCAGGTTATTTACAAATTCAAGATACAAAAAAACCAGTAAGCTAAAAACTTACTGGTTTTTTATTAACTTTAAATCAGTCTATTTAGTAAATTACCAAATTTTTACGCGATCTTCTGGTTTGATATACATTTTATCACCTTCTTTTACGTCAAACGCTTCGTAAAACTCAGGCATATTCGACAAGATACCGATTACACGGTAGTGACTTGGTGAATGAGGGTCTGTTAATAAACGATTACGTAACTCTTCATCGCGATAGTTACGACGCCAAATTTGTGACCAACCCATAAAGAAGCGTTGATCGCCTGTGTAACCATCAATCACTGGTGATTTTTTATCACCTAAAGACAGCATATACGCTTTATGCGCAACCGTTAAGCCACCTAAGTCACCAATGTTTTCGCCAAGCGTTAGCTCGCCATTAACACTTGCATCTTCAAACGGTTTATATTCGTTATACTGTGCAACTAAAGCCGCTGTACGCTCTTCAAATTGCTTAAGGTCAGTCTCACTCCACCAGTTACGTAAGTTGCCATCACCGTCGTATTTAGCACCTTGGTCGTCAAAACCATGACCAAGCTCATGCCCAATTACTGCACCAATTGCGCCGTAGTTTACAGCATCATCCGCTTCTAAATTAAAGAATGGCGGTTGTAAAATAGCTGCTGGAAATACAATTTCGTTGTTTACTGGATTGTAATACGCATTTACTGTTTGCGGAGTCATGTGCCACTCAGAGCGATCAACTGGTTTACCCAATTTAGCAATCATGTCTGCGTATGCCCATTCGCTATAACGAATGTAGTTACCTACTAGCTCATCTGAGTTAATATCCAGCTCTGAGTAATCTTTCCACGTGTCTGGGTAACCAATTTTAGGTGTAAATTTGTCTAGTTTTTCTTTCGCTGCAAGCTTTGTTTCAGGGCTCATCCACTCAAGATTTTCAATAGCAACACCGTAACCTTTAATTACGTTATCAACTAATTCTTCCATGCGTGCTTTTGCTTCTGGCGGGAAGTTATCTTTAACGTATACCTTACCTAATATTTCACCAAGTACACTGTTAGATGCATCAACCGCTTGCTTCCAAAGAGGTGCTTGTTCTTCTACGCCACGAAGTGTTGTGCTGTAAAAGTCAAAGTTAAGGTTAACTAAATCTTCACTAAGTAGCTCTGCATAACCACTTACAAAATGAAATTTTAAGTAGTTTTTCCACGTCGCTAAATCAGTGTCTTTGTAAATAGTAGCAAGTGCTTCTAAGTAGCTTGGTTGACGTACAATAATGTCACTTGCACTCACGCCTGCATCTTTAAAGAATGCAGCTAAATCAAGGTCACCCATCAACTTGCTTGCATCTGCTACTGTCATCTTGTTATAAGATTTAGTTGCATCACGGCTTTGCACACGGCTCCACTGAGCATCAGCTAGTGTTTTTTCAAATGCAAGTACGCTCTTAGCAGCTTCTGCTGCATTTTTAACGCCTGACTTAGCTAAAACATCAGTGATGTATTGCTCGTAAGAAGCGCGAATTTTAGTGAATTTTTCGTCATCTTTTAAGTAATAGTCACGATCTGGTAAACCAAGACCCGACTGAGATAAATACAATGCATACTCGCTTGAGTTTTTAGCATCGTTATTTACAAACCAACCAAACGGTAAAGTACCGCCTTGTTTTTGAATTTTAGCCATTAAACCCACTAAATCAGCTTTAGATTTAACGCTATCAATTGTATCTAATGACGGTTGTAATGGCGTAATACCTAGCTCATTACGCGCATCTTTATTCATATAGCTTTTATAAAATGCGCCAATTTTATACTCATCGCTGCCTTTTTTAGCGGCCTTATTCGCGGCTGCGTTTTCAAGGGCAATTTTCATCGCTTTTTGTGACTCATCATATAGCTGCGAAAAAGAACCGTAGTTAGACTTATCACCTGGTATTTCAGTTTTAGCTAACCACTGACCATTTACATGGTAATAAAAATCGTCTTGTGCGCGTACTGAACTATCCATATTAGCTAGTTCAATACCAAGCTCTAGTGGTTTTTCAGCGGGTGCTGTTACTACTGGAGTGTCGGTTACTTTAGTTTCTTGTTGTTTTTCACCACAACCTACCAAGCCAAGCGCAAGTGCGATACTTGCAGCAGCCATTGTTACTTTATTCATAATTATTCCGTTTGTTAGTTAGAATTGAATCATACCAATCTGCTTATATATGGGGTCTATTTAACGTTAAGAAAATTACGCTAGAACCAGGCAAAAGTTTTTGTATCTAGTTGCTCTAAATAAAAAATTTTTAACGACGTTATAGTGCAATTTAATTCGTTAAATTGATCAAAGACTTATGCAGGTTGGTATCACATACCAACTCCATTAAATTCTTGAATATAGCAGGAGTAAAAATAGCACTGCCTACACGCTTTTACTTAATGGAATGGGTATCAAAGAGCTTTCGATCAATATAAAGCCCACGCAGCATCATAAACCTCATTAAGCCAACAATAAAATGGAATATGTAACAAAGTATTTTGAATGCGGTGAGCTGCCAAATTAGCCCCACCAATAACAAGATGGTGGGTAGTTAAGACTTACTTTTATTTTTTCCGTGAAGCGCTAAACGCTCTAGTTTTTCTTTTAAAGAAGGGGGTGCAGAAGATGCTATCGCGTTTAAGTAATCCGCTGTTTGCTCACTCATTTTACGTGAGTTGGTAACTGCAGGACTGCCCGACTTATTCGCTGTGCTTAATCTCTGAGTTGCTTGAGGATTTGCAGTTATTTTTATTTGCCCGAGCTCTGCCATTCCGGCAGCTCTAAAATGTGAAAGCATATCCATTTTCAAATAATTAAGTCTAAGCGCGATAGGTGCAGATACAGCCTCTATCATTAGCGTGCCGTCTCGGTAATTACTGACTCGGCATTTATCACCCAACTTAGGACCCAAAAAATCTTTTAATAGGGTTTGCTGTGTATCAAGTGCTTGGCTTTTGCCTGCATAAGCTGATAAACGATTATTTAACCCCGCCATAATATCGGTTAGCGGTTTTGGTGCATATCTATCTTTAGCCATTTTACACCTCGTAAAAGCTCACTTAGACCCAGAGATAATACTCTAGGTCTAAGTATACACTGCGTATTAATACT
This sequence comes from Pseudoalteromonas sp. SWYJZ19, assembly GCF_015864375.1. Classification (NCBI taxonomy): domain Bacteria; kingdom Pseudomonadati; phylum Pseudomonadota; class Gammaproteobacteria; order Alteromonadales; family Pseudoalteromonadaceae; genus Pseudoalteromonas; species Pseudoalteromonas sp. SWYJZ19. Next base: position 43,384 of record NZ_JADYXI010000018.1, on the reverse strand, counting down.
ACGCGCCGGCTATTTGCATTTGCTCTATTAATACTGAGCCAGTTTGAATACCACCACGGCGTTCGATGTCACCACCAATAGCAGATATGCCTTTAAACATATCTTTTAAATTACCAGCAATGGTAATTTCGCTTACAGGATATTGGATTTCACCATTTTCAACCCAAAAACCAGCAGCACCACGAGAGTAATCACCCGTTACGGTATTTACGCCCTGCCCCATTAGCTCTGTAACTAATAAGCCGGTGCCCATCGTTTTTAATAGTGCAGTTAAATCGTTATGAGTTTGCTCAACAAGCCAGTTATGTATACCGCCAGCATGCCCTGTTGGGGTCATATTCATTTTACGCGCGGCATAACTTGCTAATAAATAAGTTTGTAGCTCGCCGCCTTGAATAATTTCCCTATCGAATGTTTTAACGCCTTCGCTATCAAACGGTGACGACGCCAACCCTTTTAAAATATGTGGGCGCTCGGCAATATTCACACAATTACTAAATACTTGTGTGCCTAAGCTATCAAGTAAAAAACTTGATTTACGATAAAGCGCACCACCACCAATTGCCGACACTAAGTGACCAAATAATGAATTTGCAATATCGGCTCTAAAAATAACAGGCACTTTCATTGTGCCTAACTTTTGGCTATTTAATTTAGCCAATGTTTCAGCTGCTGCTTCAAGCCCAACTGCCGCTGCGTCATTTAAACCCGCTTGGTCGCGGGCAACAGTATAAGCAGAGTCGCGTTGCATCTGCTCGCCATCTTGACCAATTACCATAGTACTAATGCTATGACGAGTGCGTGGAAAGCCAGTTATCAAACCATGGCTGTTACCATAAACACGTAATCCTTGGTGAGATGAAAAACTCGCACCATCAGAGTTAACAATGCGCTCATCTGCGTTTAATGCAGCTTGCTCAGCAGCATGACAAAGCTCAATACCTTCTTCAGGGCTTACATCCCAAGGATGGTATAAATCTAAATCTTTAGGATTAAATTCAAGCAATTCTTTATCAGCAACGCCGTTAAATGGGTCATCCGATGTAAATTTGGCTATATCAATCGCTTTTTCGACTACCATGCGCAATGTTTTTGGATTTAAATCAGCTGTCGATGCTGAGCCTTTATTATTACCAACATATACACTAATGCCTAAGCCGCCGTCTTGGTTAAACTCAATGGTTTCTACTTCACCCATTCGTGTACTAACCGATAAACCAGACGTGCTAGACATAGCCGCTTCTGCAGCTGTTGCGCCTAATTTTTTGGCATGTTCGAGTACTTCTGCTACCGCATCTTTAACTTGCGATATTTGAGAATAAATTGGATCGTTTTGTTGGCTTTTCATAAATTAAGTCCTGAGCCTTAGAGGCATAATGCACGCATTTCTTATATTTAAATGCTAACACACTCAATGCATCACATCAGCTAATATTCCTAAGTATCATATTCATGTATAATGGCAAAAGTTATTTTTATTTAAGAGCACCCCATGGCAAAGAAAAAAGGCAAGCCTGCTGAAATTGAAGAAGAAATTGAATATGTATCAAGAACGGAGCTTAAGCGCGAAGCGCAAGAGTTTCATCAGTTAGGTACTGAAATTGCCAAAATGGGTAAAAAACAGCGCGAACGCCTGCCATTAAATGACGATTTAAAAGCGGCAATGGTTGTTGCTGATAAAATAAGTAATAAAAGTGACGCGTACCGCCGTCACTTAAACTACATCGCTAAAACGTTGCGTACTGTAGAAAACATTGACGCTATTAGAGCGATTATCGATGTAATGCTTAATAAAAATAACCAAGCTGAAGTATTGGTCAAAAAAATTGAGCAATTACGTTCAGACCTAATTGAACAAGGTGATGACCTTATCAATGAGACTATTGAACAGTTTCCGTCTCTTGATCGTCAGCAAATGCGTCAATTGGTTCGTAATGCGGCAAAAGAAGCGAAAGCTGAAAAGCCGGGTAAAGGTTATAAAGAGTTATTTCAATATCTCAAAGATGCCCATACTGTTACGTATTAATTAGACCGCATTAATTGATATTTTATTAAAAAAGGTGCTTCGGCACCTTTTTTGTTATAGATCAAACCGCATCACTGCGTACTTTTTTATAATCACCCCCTAAATAAATACTTAGGTGCGCGTGATGATTAAACTTCCACAATGGGATCAAACCCTAATAAACAAATATAATGTGTCTGGCCCGCGTTATACCTCGTATCCCACAGCTCTATCACTGCGTGATGGATATCAACAACAAGACCTACTTAGCGCTGTAGAATCATCAACGAGCCGTTCACTTTCTCTATATATTCATATCCCGTTTTGTAGTCAGCTTTGCTACTACTGTGGCTGTAATAAAATAATTACCCGCCATCAATCTAAGGCAGATACGTATCTCGACTTTTTAGCAAAAGAAATTACTGCCCAAGCGCCTTTATTTAAAAGCTACACGGTTGAGCAATTACATTTAGGTGGCGGTACTCCCACCTTTTTAACCGCAAAACAAATGACTCGTCTAATTAAGCTTTTAGAGCAGCACTTTAATTTTACAAGCACAACAGAGCGCGGCATTGAAATAGACCCACGCTCACTTGCCGATAATATGCTCGTTGATTTAAGGATGCTTGGCTTTAACCGTGTCTCATTTGGGATTCAAGACTTTAACGACGACGTGCAACTTGCTGTTAATCGCCCGCAAAATGCAGATACGGTCAAGCAATTAATTACACAAGCTCGCGAGCTGGGATTTCAATCTATTAATGCAGATATGATTTACGGGCTTCCTCTGCAAACGCCAGAGAGCTTTAAGCAAACTATAGAGCAACTTATTGAGTTAAGCCCTGACCGAGTATCGGTGTTTAACTACGCGCATTTACCAGAGCGCTTTGCCGCACAGCGTAAGATTAAAGATGCAGATTTACCCAGTGCACATAATAAACTCACTATGTTTAAAAACACGCTGGAGCAGATGACGCAAGCAGGCTATCAATTTATTGGTATGGACCACTTTGCAAAAACCGATAACGAACTAGCTATTGCGCAAAATGAAGGCAAGTTACATCGTAATTTTCAAGGTTATACAACCCATGGAAATTGTGATTTATTAGGCTTAGGCGTGTCATCAATTTCGCAAATTGACAGTGCCATTTTACAAAATCAAAAAGAATTAAAACATTATTACCACAGCATCGAAACACAAATCGGCTGTGCTCTTAATAAAGGTATGCACTTAACGCATGATGATGTAATTCGTGCTGATGCAATTAAGCAGCTCATTTGCCAGTTTGAATTAGATATACAAGACTTTAGCGAAAAGCATGCGCTTATATTTAATGACTACTTTGAGGATGCGTTAATTGCGCTTACGCCACTTATAAAAGATGAACTAGTCACTATAAATGATAATAAAATTAGCGTAACGCCACGCGGCAACTTATTCATTCGTATTATTTGCATGTGCTTTGACGCTCATTTACAAAAACAAATAAATGCGACGCGTTTTTCGCGAGTGATTTAGCAGATCACTAATTTAATGCAATTAGTATGAAAATTTTTACGCATAAAAAAAGCAGACCAAGGTCTGCTTTTTTTGAGTACTCGAAAAACTAAAGCTAGTTAAAAACCACTTTATCGCTGCCAGGAGCGGCTTTAAACTCGATGATAATTTTAGCGCAATCGGCTTTAACTTCATCTTTAAGTGTTTCTTCAGCTTGCCAGCGAGCTTTATCTAGCTTAAAAATTTCTTTTTTAGCATATTTTTTACGTGCATCGTGTGTCGGCATTTCTTTAACTACCCGGTACATTTTATAAATGCCAGGATATTGTGTCGTTAAATCACGCTCGCTCTCAAAGCCATATTGAGACATAAGTACCCAAATACGTAAACAGCCTTCAGAAAACTCACACTGCTCTTCATTCATTGCACGCGCAATTAAATGAATACTATCGGCTAGTTTGGCATTTCGCTTTAAACGCGACTTCTCAAGCTTTTGCTTTTGTTCAGCCTGCGTTTTAGCAATTAACTTTTTTTGCGCATTTAACTTATACAGCAACTGACCCGCATAAAATGCCAGACCAACTATTATAGCAGCGCCTAAAAGTAAGGCTAAAATTACCGCGGTACTCATTATTTATCCTTACTATTTGTCGTCTTCATCTAACCATTCGTTGGCTAAATCGTCAGATAAGTATTGATCGAAATCAGAATTGCCTTTGCTTTCAATATCATCTTCAAGGTCATCTTCAAATTCGTCTTCATCCTCGTCTTCAATACCAAGAATTTCACATAACGCCTGATGGCGAGCAATACGGCTATTAAAGTACTTAGCATCTTTACCAGTTAGCATTTCACCTTCTTCATGACGCTCTACTAGTTTAAGTAAACGCTCGTCATTCTCAAGTGCTTCTAGCTCTTGTTCAGGTGTAAATTCAGGCTCGATTACCTTTTTCAGCTCAATAGTTGGCTTTAAGTTGCGTTTCATTTCAACTTTAGGCCCAGGCGCAGTTGCAATTAATGGTACCGGCTTTTTACTGCCTACACGCTTATCTTTCGGCGCGTGACCAGCATTATGGCTTTCGCTATCTAGTAAATCTGGCGCGTTACGAGAACCTGGCTTAGCACCTTTGGTTTTTTTAACTCGCTGCTCTTTTAATGCGCGCATTTCTTTAAGCTTATCTTGGCTTAAACGAACAGGTCCGTTTGCTGGGCTTTTGCGTGACTTTTTAGTTCTACTCATATCTTGATCATCTCACTTAAGAGGTTTTGAGCGAAGCGCAAATTAATGGGCATCGCAGTGCTGGCCTAGCCAGAAGAATTCAGTTTGCGCTTAGAGGTTGGGTCTCTCATTTAAAAGCGCCTTAGCTAATTAATCGCTAATTTTAAACGGTGGGTATTGTAACAGGACAAATAAAAAGGCGGTAGAGAAAACATCTCTACCGCCTGCTAATCTGAGCGCCATTATCTGGACACTTCTCCCTTCGACTTTTTTTAGTCTTTATTATTTTTATTATTATCAGTCCGTATTGTTATTATTTTTACGTTCCTTGTTACATTCCATTTTGTTTTTATTATTAAACTTCCATGAGTTTTTTATTATTTTCGGTCATCCTGACACTTTTTTATTATTTCCTTTAGTAGCACTAATCTTATGCTATGTAGTCATGCCGCGTTACTTTCCTTGATAGTTATTTCCGTTTTGTTATTGTTGTTTTGCGACAGTGGTTAATTTACTCGTTAATGATTTTGTTACAACTGGTTTATATAACTTTTATTATCTTTATTACATTGAGATATAAAAATAAACATAAATTACAATAAGTTAATCAATAATCAAAAATAAAAAGAAGACTTTTCTTACAACCAGACATGGTCAATGTCTTACATTAAAACGGACGATATCGTTAATTTTTGACACAAAAAAAGCAGCCTAGGCTGCTTTTTTTAACACATTGTAGTTTATTTATTATTAACTGCTAAATAAATACGACTTTAGTGTAAGCCACCTAAATACTGAGAAAGTACTTCGATGTCTTTATCTGTTAATTTTTTTGCAATATCGCCCATCATGCCATTTAAGTCATTATGACGAGTACCATCACGGAATTTTTCAAGTTGAGCCTTGATATATCCTGGATGCTGAAAAGAAATTTTTGGAAACTTAGCAAGTGACGAGCCATTACCACGTGGGCCATGACATGCTGCACATGATGGAATTCCACGTTCTGCATCGCCTGCTTTAAAAAGCATCTCGCCAACTTCAACAACATCTTTAGGTGTAGCACCTTCAGTCATGTTCATTGAAGAAAAATAAGCAGCTAGATCTTTCATGTCTTGCTCGCTAAGTGGCATAGCCATAGCGCTCATTACTGGATCCATACGCCCTTCTTTGCCGCCTGACGTCATACCTAATTTTAAATCCTGAAGTTGCTTAAGGATATAATCTGGATGTTGACCTGCAATTTTAGGGTAAATATTAACCGGCGCATTACCGTCTGGGCCGTGACAAGCCGCACACGTTGCTGATTTTTCTTTACCTGCGTTTACATCGCCATCAAATGCTGTTGCGTTGCTTGCTGACAACGCACCAAGCAATATTGTTAAAGATAGTGCTATTTTTTTCATGGTGAATTCTCTGTTTCCGACCCTGTATCATCTACAATCGTGATGTTGTAATACATATATTCTACACGATAATAAATTCTCTGGCACGTTTTCTACACATATTAAGCTTATAATTTACAGGGTTTTGACTTAGATTAAGCTTTAACATGTTTTAAATGTACCATAGGTGCTGTTTTTAGGTGGTTAAATACGCTTTTTAATACATCCTTTATAGTATAAAATACGCGCCCTGAGTGAATTTGGTTTACTCAACGTTATTTATTTAAGTTTTAGGAGAGCCTGTGCTCAAATCTCGTATCAAATATAATACTGCGTCTTTCGTAACAAGCGCTCCCGACATTACTAAATTACCTGCTGATACGGGAATTGAAGTTGCGTTTGCCGGTCGCTCCAACGCAGGTAAGTCGAGTGCATTAAATGCATTAACCGATCAGAAGCTAGCACGTACAAGTAAAACACCTGGACGTACTCAGCTAATCAATACATTCGATTTAGCTGATGTTGACGATATGCGCCTTATCGATTTACCAGGCTATGGTTTTGCTAAAGTACCAATCGAAATGAAAAAGAAATGGCAAAAATCGCTAGGCGAATACCTACAAAAGCGTCAAAGCCTAAAAGGTATTGTTATTTTAATGGATATTCGTCATCCATTAAAAGATTTAGACCGCGATTTAATTAATTGGGCTATTGGTAGTGAAATTCCAGTATTGGCACTATTAACTAAAGCCGATAAATTAAAGCAAGGCCCTCGTAAATCACAAGTACTGCAAGTTCGTCGTGAATTAAGCACGCTTGATGGGGATATTACAGTTCATGCATTTTCATCATTAAAAGGCACGGGTTTACCAGAAGTAGCTAAAAAACTAGATGAATGGTTTTTAGGTCCTGTTATTGCTGTACCACCTACCGATGAAACAATCACAGACGAAACTAACCCAGAGGCTTAAACGCTGGCGTTACGATAAATAAAACTGCTTTCCTGCAGATTTAATAAAATAGCCGAGTTTATCAGACTCGGCTTTTTCAGCCCACTGATAATATACGCTTCGCGCAACACGCGCACTACAGCCATAAGGTAGCTTTAGATAAGGTACTTTTGACCCTTTATAGTCTTTTATAACTAAAGGCTGCTGAGCGCTCACCAACCAGTGCCTAGCTAAATTATCAATACAACACAACACCTGCCCTTGCACTGTATTTTCAAAACGCCAATCAACAATAATAAACGGCGCATCATCAACCGTTATTGTTATTTTTTCGACAGGTGTTTTTAAATAAAATTGCTCACCTTCTTTACATAGAACAGAAGCAAACAGCTTCACCATGGCTGGGCGTGTTATTTCGCTGCCATCGTAAAACCATTTCCCCTTATGATTAATGACAATTGGCAGTTCACCACAATGATTAGGCTGCCAACTATCAAAAGGTTTGCTTGGCTCGCTTAATTGCTTGCTAAGCTCACTTAAAGAAATCACTGTTTTTTAAGTGTAATTGCGAATGTAACAGGCACTGCTGTTGCAATTGAAGGTAAGCCCGCTAGCTCTTGCAGCTTTTTAACGCCTTCGGTTACACCAAAATCATCACTATTAATAATAATAGGTGTTAATGATGATACCGTTAAATCACCACTTTGCGTGCTGTTAACGAGTACATCAATTGCCAATGGCTTTTTATTACCGTGAAAATCAAGCTCAGCTTTAATACCCTTTAATACATATTGACCAGGCTTTTTAATATTGCTCAGTTCTTTAGTTAAATTTGCAGTTAAAACAGCATTTGGAAATTTAGCCGCTTCGAATAAAAATGTCGTTAAACGCTCATTACGAATAGGAATTAGAGTTTCAGCTGATGTTAAATCAACATTAACGCTAAACTCGCCTTTATCAGAAAGCATACCTTCAAGGTTAGTAAAATGGTGAGCTTCAGCAATCGAATCTTTTTTAATTGAAACAAAGCTTAGTTGGCTTTTATCATTCACTAGCTGCCAATTGGCCTGAGCAACATTAGAAATAACTAAACTTGATAAAGAAAAACCTGCAATAGCTAATGCTTTAAACATAACGCACTCCTTAGTAATAAAATGAAAAGAATAAAAATAATATCACTTCGATGGTATCACCTGCGATGTACCCAAACCACCTCGAAATGACGAATGAATAATACAATTGGTATAGCGCAATAAAGAATTAATTAGATAGGATTTTCAGGCGTAAAACAAAAAACGGCCCGCCAAACAAGTTGGTAGGCCGGTATAGCAAACTGGGGAGAAGCTATCAATTTGTTGCACCCTTTCAGATGCATCATCAACAGGATGTCCTACAGGATAGGACAGGCGGGACTTTAACAAAAGCACGCATTAAAATACAATCATATTCCTGTAAAACAGCTCGAATTGACGAACATATAACTATTTAATACAAATAGTTGCTTAAATTAACCTTATTTTAACTAAAGCTTGCATATACCTGATTGAATCGCTGTTATTCGCCATTTTTATTAAACATAAAAAAAGCGCCAAAAGGCGCTTTAATTAAAATGCTCAAATTGCATTAATGAGCTTGTTCCCAGTTGTCACCTTCATCAGCTTCAACTATAAGTGGTACATCTAGCGCAGCAGCTTGCGACATCAGTTCACAGATGTGTTTTGTGTACTGTGGTGCGCAGTCTGTTTTGATTTCAAATACTAATTCATCGTGCACTTGCATAAGCAGCTTAATTGTATTTGGCGCTTGTTCGTGTACCCAGCGGTTAACGCTCAGCATTGCCTTTTTAATAATATCGGCGGCAGTACCTTGCATTGGTGCGTTTATAGCAGCACGTTCGGCTCCTTTTCTACGCGCCCCATTACGTGCGTTTATTTCTGGTAAATGTAGGCGACGACCAAATATTGTTTCAACGTAGCCATTTTCAGCTGCTTTTTCGCGTGTTGTTTCCATGTACTCTAATACACCTGGAAAACGCTCAAAGTATTTATCTATGTAATGCTGCGCTTCGTGGCGTGGCACATCTAGTTGACGTGCTAAACCAAATGCCGACATACCGTAAATTAAGCCAAAGTTTACTGCTTTCGCCTTACGGCGCATATCGGTAGTTACATCATCAAGCTCTACACCAAATACTTCAGCGGCAGTTGCACTATGTACATCTAAGCCGTTAGCAAATGCATTTAATAGACCTTTGTCTTGTGAAAGATGCGCCATAATACGTAGCTCAATTTGACTATAATCGGCAGCAACAATTTTATAACCATCTGCGGCTATAAACGCTTCACGAATACGACGTCCTTCTTCTGAACGAATAGGAATATTTTGTAAATTAGGATCAGTTGAACTCAAGCGCCCCGTAGCTGTAATTGCCTGATGATAAGACGTATGTACACGCTGGGTTTTCTCATTCACCATTAATGGTAATTTATCGGTATACGTTGATTTAAGCTTTGATAAACCACGATGCTCTATAATTACTTTAGGTAGCGGATAATCATGAGCAAGTTCTTGCAGTACTTCTTCTGCGGTAGAAGGTGCACCTTTAGGCGTTTTTTTAATAATAGGCAGCCCAAGCTTTTCAAACAACAGTACTTGTAGCTGTTTTGGAGAACTTAAGTTAAATGGTTCGCCTGCTATTTCAAACGCTTCTTTTTCAAGCTCAATTAAACGCTCACCTAAACGTTGACTATGCGCTCCAAGCATATTGCTATCTATCGCAACACCGGTGCGTTCAATATCAGAAATCACACTAATAAGTGGCATTTCTATATCTTCAAATACCGATTTTAGCTTTTCATCAGCTGCTATTTTTGGCCAAAGCACTTCGTGTAAACGCAAAGTAATATCGGCATCTTCTGCGGCGTAAGGCGCTGCTTTTTCAAGTTCAATTTGGTTAAAGGTAAGTTGCTTTTTACCTTTGCCAGCAATATCTTCAAAGCTAATATTTTTATGACCTAGGTATTTAAGTGCTAGCGAGTCCATATCGTGACGCGTGCCTACACTATTAAATACATACGACTCAAGCATGGTGTCAAACTTAATACCATTTAGCGCAAAACCTGCATTCGCTAATACACTTTTGTCATATTTAAGGTTTTGCCCTACTTTAGCTTTGTTTTCATCTGCCAAAATTGGACCTAGCTTTTGCATTACAAATTCAAGGCTTAATTGCTCAGGCGCACCTGGGTAGTCATGCGCTACCGGTAAATACACAGCTTCACCCGCTTTTACGGCAAAGCTCATACCCACCAATTGCGCTTTCATGTAATCAAGGCTGGTTGTTTCAGTATCAAATGCAAATAACTCAGCACTATTTAATTGCTCTATTAGCGTATCAAATTGCACTTGCGTTAAAATAGTTTCGTAATGAGCATCTTCTACTTTTGGTAATTCAGTAGCTTCGGTAGGTACAGCTAAATGTGTTTCAGCATCTTTAGGATTATCAAGTAATTCAGCTAACCAACGACGGAATTCGCACTCACCATATAATGCAATTAATTCGTCTTTGTTAGGCTCTTGAAGTTTGAATGTATCAAGATCAGATTCAACTTCAACATCACACTTAATTGTCGCAAGTTCGTAGCTTAAAGGCAGATGATCAAGAGCAATTGCTAACTTTTCGCCTATTTTACCTTTAATCTCACTGGCGTGATCCATTACACCTTGAAGAGAACCATATTTTTCTAACCATTTAACTGCCGTTTTAGGACCACAGCCTTCAACACCCGGAATATTATCGACCTTATCACCCATTAATGCTAAGTAATCAATAATAAGTTCAGGGCCTACACCAAACTTTTCAACCACGGTAACGGGATCTGAAATACTGTCAGTCATCGTGTTTATTAGCGTAACGTGTTCATTAACAAGCTGTGCCATGTCTTTATCGCCAGTAGAGACGAGTACATGTCGTTTTTGCTCTGATGCTATACGTGCAAATGTACCAATAACATCATCAGCTTCAACGCCTTCAATACTAATTAGCGGAAAGCCCATCGCTTTAATAATACTGTGTATCGGTGCTATTTGAGTGCGTAAGTCATCCGGCATAGGCGGACGATTTGCCTTATACTCGCTATACATATCGTTACGGAACGTTTTACCTTTAGCATCAAATATAACCACCATATGTGATGGATCGTATTGTCTGATCAAGCTTTTAAGCATATTGATCACGCCATAAATAGCGCCCGTAGCTTCACCTTTAGAATTAGTTAAATGCGGCGGAGAATGATAAGCACGAAATAAATATGACGAGCCATCAACTAAAATAAGTGGGTTTTCGGGGATCTGAGCCATGGTGAATTTGGATCCTAAATGCAAAAAATTAAGGTAATTATAAGCATGCCATAAGGTAGTAAATAAAACGACAGTGAATTACTGCTTATCGTGTTATTAAAACTATAGCAAGCTGTGGATAAGTGTGTAGATAACAGCCACGAGCTATTCTTCCAAAGCATTATAAAATGCTTAGAAAATACTTTAACTGTATGTTTTAATTTAAAAAAGATAATACGAGGTTCTTTTTTTATTATTTTAAACCAATGTGGAAAAAGGTTTTCTAACGACTGCTTGTGTTGTTATTCACTTTGATTATTCGCGTCCATTTAAATAACCGGAGGAGTATTCTAGCACAATGGATCGAAGATCATAGCGATCCTTTATAATTTTTTTAAAGGCAAAGTGATCGCAAATGGCATAAACCGCAATACAACTTGCATAGAGAATGATTTTTGTACTAAAAATTTATTTTCGCGAGAAATTTTGAGCATGTTAGACTTCATCCGATCGACTTATAAAAAAGACTTTAGGGGCACAAAAGCATGAAAAACGTAGCGGTAATATTAGCAGGGTCTGGTGTGTACGATGGTAGTGAAATTAATGAAGCAATTTTAACTTTATTACATATAGCCAAAAATGGCGCAACGTATCAGTGTTTTGCACCGGATATTGAACAACTTCATACCATTAACCATTTAACGGGCGAAGTAATGCCTGATAAACGTAATGTATTAACAGAAGCGGCTCGTATTGCACGGGGTGACATTAAATCGCTGCTTGAATTAGACGTAACTCAGTTTGACGCATTAATTGTACCTGGCGGTTTTGGCGCTGCAAAAAACTTATGTGACTTTGCAATTAAAGGCGCAAAAGCAAATATTAATGAAGACGTACTTAATGCTTGTAAATCATTTGCAAAAGAAAATAAGCCTGCTGGTTATATGTGTATTGCACCCGCTTTGATCCCATTTATTTACGATAACGCTGTACTTACGATTGGTAACGATGCAGAGACAGCACAAGCGCTAAGCACATTAGGCGCTAAACATATAAATTGTGCAGTAGATGATGTTGTTATTGATCAGCCAAATAAGCTAGTTACAACCCCAGCTTATATGCTTGCGCAATCGATTATTGAAGCCGATGCAGGGATCGAAAAACTAGTTAGTAGCGTATTATCAATAAATTGATATTAGGATCTAAAAGTTAATTGTATGACTGTTTGCGCTTATTAAATTGCTTAACAAAAAACAGTAAATAATTAAATTTTATTGCGTTAACGCAAAAAGTAGTCAGTTTTATTAATAAAAACGCCTCTTAGCATTTTATAAATTGGCTCAGAGAGTTATAATCGGTTTAATTTCCGTCATCTTTAATCGTGATTGATCACGTTCAAATCGAAGTGAGCAAGGCAAAATGAAAAAATTAACAGCTGCAGCATTATTAATGCTAGCAACCACTGCATACGCACAGCCATATGATAACTCTATGACTGAAGATGCAATTAAAGCACGTCTCGCGCCGGTTGGTGCTGTATACCTTGAAGGCGATAAAGCTGCTGTAGCAGCGGCGCCTACAGGCCCTCGTTCTGGTGAGCAAGTCTATCAAGGTGCATGTTTTGCATGTCACGGTACTGGTGCACTAGGCGCGCCTAAATCGCCTGACGATTGGGCTCCACGTATAGCTAAAGGTAAAGACACTTTACTTGAGCATGCACTAAATGGCTTTAATGCGATGCCTCCAAAAGGCACCTGTATGGATTGTTCTGATGATGAGATAAGCGCTGCTATCGACTTCATGACATCTAAGTAAATACAGCTGAAATACACAAAAAAGGTTTACTTCGGTAAGCCTTTTTTAATACCTAAAATAGTGTTTCTAGCCAGTATGATAGTACGAATATCAACTTGACGATAAGCGCTAAAAGTGAAAGTATAAGGCTAATAACTATACAATAAAAATAGCCGGTTAGATCATTGGAAGATAAACTCTCAGTATCGAGTAAATTGGCGTATCAAAATAAACGTCTAAAAACATTACTCAATAAATACAAACAATCACATCACTTACAAAATGCGCTGATACAATTATCAGAGCAAGCAAGTACTGTTGCCGAGCTAACCCTACTTTATCCCGCTATCCACGACATTTTACAAAAATATGTGCCGAGTAAAAGTTTTTATGTGGTGCTATCAAATCAATACAGTCAATCGCTAGAACTTTCTTACTTTTCAGATGAAAAAGATGGTATTGCCGTCGCCCTTAACCAATCAAATAGCTTTGATGAAGGCGCCACTGGTTATGTATTTAAACAGGGTAAAACCACATGTTTTACCAAGCAGCAAATGCAAAATGCCGCAGCAGAAGGCTTATTTAAAGCATTAGGCACTCCAGCAGAGCATTGGGTAGGTGTTCCAGTTTACCAAGAACACAATATTATCGGTGTTTTAGCAGCGCAAAGTTACGATACAAAACAGGGCTATAGCTCACAACAAATACAATTACTTGAGTTTATGTCGCTTTATTTAGCAACTGCAATAGAGCGTGTAAAAAAAAGAGAGCTCCTTGAGTCAGAAGTTAAAATTCGTACCCGAGCACTCACTCAAAGTAACGACGCGTTAAACCTTGAAATAGAACAACGCAAACGCGCACTTCAACGCCAACAAATTCTGTTTAAAATATCTGAAATAGCAACGCAAGCTAAAAACCTTGATGATGCTTACTTTAAGATACATGAAATAATAAAAACAATTACCTACGCAGAAAACTTATATATTGCACTTTACGATAAAGAGTCTGGCTGGATAAGCTTCCCTTATTGTGTAGATGAATTTAAAGAAAACACACAACCAAGACGCTTTGCTAAAGGTTATAGTGAACTGGTAATAAGCACTGAAGAAACGCAACTTATACACCCGTGTAGAGCAAAAGAATTAATAGAAAGCGGTGTAGTACAAAGAGCTAAGCCTGTACAAAAAGAGCAAATGGCCACTAGTTGGTTAGGCGCTCCACTTAAAACAGCTCAAGGTGTTATCGGCCTTATTGTTTGCCAAGCTTACGATAACAAACATATTTTCAGCCGGGATGATTGCGAGTTAATTACCTTTGTATCTCATCAAATTGCAGCGGTTTTACAAACAAAGCTCACCAATCAAGCGATTGCAAAAAGCCATCAAGAACTCGAATTTAGAGTAAACGAAAAAACCAAAGAACTGCGTCAAACAAATCTGCACTTACAAATGCAAATAGATGAGCGTAAAAAAATAGAGCAGCAGCTTTATCACGACGCACATCACGACTCTCTTACTAGCTTACCTAATCGCAGCCTCTTTTTAACTCAGCTTGAAAAAACACTACAACATTATCAGCGCTTTCCTGAACATAATTTTGCTGTTTTATTTATTGATTTAGATAAATTTAAAGACATTAACGACCAACTTGGTCACCATGCTGGCGATCAGTTTTTAATTAACGTTAGTGAGTTATTTGCCCAGTGTATACGCGAACATGATTTACTAGCACGCTTAGGTGGCGATGAGTTTGTTATTTTATTAACGCACTTAACTGAGCCTCAACAAGCAGAAGATGTTGCTAATCGTATTATCGATTTAATGAAAAAGCCTTTTTTCCTTAAAGGCGAATCACTTCAAAGTGGTGCTAGTATAGGAATAACCTACTCAAAGAAAAGCTATATGCATACGGATGAAATTATTCGTGATGCCGATGCCGCAATGTACCACGCTAAAAACTCCGGAAAAAATCGCTACGAGCTATTTCATCCGCTACTAACACAATCAATACCTGCGCAGGCACTAAAAGCACAACATCACCTTGATATATTACCTATGAGCTTTAGAAGCTCAGAAATAATTACGCTTGATGAACAACATCAGTCTGAATCTTTATTTGAAGCATTTGGTGAACACCCAATACTTGGCTTTACTAGCTTTGATATTTTGAAAAAGTTTGCATCAGATAAAGAACAGCACCTTGAGATAGAGTTACAGTTATTACAACGCGCTTATGCACAAGCAATTACCGCAGATGTAACTATGGCGCTGGTTCCTTGCTCTGGTTTACTACTCGAGGAGCACGAATTTGTTTTATTTACAGATACGCTAAATAAACAACAAGGACATAGCCAGCTCTGTTTGCTATTTGATGAGCAAGAAATTCGTCACGCAAGCGCAACACAAATAGAAAACCTCAAAAAGCTATCACAACTTGGTTATTCAATTGGTTTAAACAATTTTGCTAAAGATCGATGCGAACTTAATTTACTAACCGATATTAATTTTGACTATCTGCTACTTAGCTCGACCTTTAGTAAACGTGTTTTACAACAAGAAAGTTACGATTTTCAGCTACAAGGGGTGCTAGCAATTACGAAGCTCAAAGCAATGAAAGTAATTGCTAAAGGCCCATCAATACTTAATTTTAGAGCTTTACTAGACAAGCACGGTTTGGCATTTTTTGTGGGAAAACAACACGCTCTAGTGTGTTCTGAGTTACCTGAAATACAAGCAACCCAGTCTTTATAAAATTAGCCTGAGGTATTACTCAGGCTTTTTAAACATTGCACGAAGGTTAGCGACTCTTGCTTGGCCTTTTTCCATTCGCTCTGCTTGCGTGTTTGGCGCCTTTTTATTTTCAAACGCGAGATCGTCCTGCGGTAACTCTTGTACAAATCGGCTTAACTCAGTTTGTGAGGTTTCACCAAATTGACGACGTATTTTTGCATAAGTAAGTGTTAACTCCTGCTTCGCACGAGTAATACCGACATAAGCTAAGCGGCGTTCTTCATCTACGTTATCTTCATCAATACTTACCTGATGCGGAAGTAAGCCCTCCTCCATGCCTACCATAAATACATATGGATACTCTAAGCCCTTTGATGCATGAAGTGTTGATAAGTGCACTGCATCGGTTTCATCTTCTTCTTCGTTACGCTCAAGCATGTCGCGAAGGGTTAGCTTGCTAACAACCTCAGCCAATGTCATTGGCTCGTTGTCGGCATCACCGGTCAACATATCGGTGATCCAGCGATACAGCTCAGATACGTTTTTCATACGCATTTCAGCGGCTTTTGCACTCGGTGACGACTCGTACAAATATGCCTCGTAATTAATATTACGCACTAAGTCTTTAACAGCTTCGAGCGTATCACCGCGTACTGCGTTATCGGATAGCTCAACAACCCAGCGTGCAAACCCAGCAAGCGCATTAAAACCACGCCCTTTTAGTCTGTAGCCTAAATCGTTATCAAAACAGGTAGCAAATAAGCTCATGTGCTTTTCGTTAGCAAGCGTACCAAGCTTTTCAAGTGTGACCGTGCCTATTTCGCGTCGTGGTGTATTTACGATACGTAAAAATGCATTGTCATCATCTTGATTAACTAGCAAACGTAAATACGCCATAATATCTTTAATTTCTGAACGAGCAAAAAATGACATCCCGCCACTAATTTTATAAGGGATACGGTTACTCATTAATGATTTTTCAAAGCCACGTGCTTGATGATTACCACGATATAAAATCGCGTAATCTTTATAGCTGGTACGCTTCATAAACTTATGTGAAATTATTTCAGCAACCACACGCTCAGATTCATGCTCTTCATCGCGGCACCCTATTACTTTAATCGGCTCACCATAACCTAGTTCACTAAATAACTTTTTCTCTATGTCATGTGGGTTATTCGCAATTAAAATGTTAGCCGCTTTTAGTATTCGCCCTGCACTTCGATAGTTTTGTTCAAGCTTTATAAGTCTAAGCCCTGGGTAGTCTTTACCTAATAACACTAAGTTTTGCGGGCGAGCACCACGCCATGAGTAAATTGATTGATCGTCATCACCTACCACAGTAAAACGGGCACGCTCGCCTACTAGCAATTTAACAAGTTGATATTGGCTTGTATTGGTATCTTGATACTCATCCACCAGCAAGTATTTAAAGCGTTGCTGCCAGCGCTCACGAGATGTGGCGTTATTAGTAAGTAACAAAGTAGGGATCATAATTAAATCATCAAAATCCAGTGCGTTATAAGCACGCAGTTGATTTTGATAACGAGCATACAGCTGTGCAAACAATGCCTTTTGCGCATCACGCGCTTCGCGTATTGCTTGCTCTGGCAGTACTAATTCGTTTTTCCAACTACCAATTTCCATTTTAAGTAGTTTGAGTAAGTCCTTGTCTTTTTTTAGCTCATCTTCGGTGAGCTCACTTAGAAGCTGATTGGTATCTTGATCATCAAATAACGAAAAGCCGGGTTTAAACCCTAATGTGCTTAACTCTTTTTTTATTATTTCTAAACCGAGTGTATGAAACGTTGATACCCATAAACCTTTAGCGTCTTGCTTTCCGAGCGTTTGCAGTACTCGTTCACGCATTTCTTTGGCTGCTTTATTGGTAAAAGTAACAGCGGCTATATTTCGCGCTTTGTACTCACATTTTTTCACTAAATAAGCGATTTTATTCGTAATAACACGGGTTTTACCAGAGCCTGCGCCTGCGAGTACTAAGCATGGACCACTAATATATTTTACGGCTTCATCTTGTTTAGGATTGAGTTTCATAACGACCAAAGAAATTTAAAAGACGCGCAATTTTAACGTAACCATTACTGCGAGCATAGCAATTGCCTTAATTAATTAAGGTAAAGATGATCATGTGTTAAATACCGTGGGTATAAGGTAATATTAGTTATTATTATTTTAGGCCGCATCGAAGGGACAAATATGATCAACCCAGCAAAACTTGAAGAAATTGCTAAGCAAATTACTAGCAATATGCCACAAGGTGTAAAAAACCTAGCAGAGACACTCGAAGGTAAAACAAAGCAAGTTTTACAAAACAAGCTTGCTGAGATGGATTTTGTGAGCCGTGAAGAATTTGATGTGCAAAGCCAAGTACTTATTCGTACTCGCGAAAAACTAACCGAACTTGAAGCTAAAGTTGCATTGCTTGAGCAACAACTTAGCACTAAAACTGACGCTGAATAATTATACCAATTGCATTAAATTAGTGTTCTATTATAGCGATAAGAAAATAGCTCAATAACAAGGCTAAAGTTATGGTACATAGTTGTTCTATATAAATAATTTTTAACGTAGTTA
This sequence comes from Pseudoalteromonas sp. SWYJZ19, assembly GCF_015864375.1. Classification (NCBI taxonomy): domain Bacteria; kingdom Pseudomonadati; phylum Pseudomonadota; class Gammaproteobacteria; order Alteromonadales; family Pseudoalteromonadaceae; genus Pseudoalteromonas; species Pseudoalteromonas sp. SWYJZ19. Next base: position 24,871 of record NZ_JADYXI010000018.1, on the reverse strand, counting down.
GTGAGTTATTTAATACGCTAGAATGAGCATTTTTTTAATAAAATTGGTATTAATTTAATGTACAAAAAAGGCAGCTTAGGCTGCCTTTTGCGTTTTACCAAGTTTATTCAAATAGCTCATCTAGCACATAATAAAATAACTTAGCCTGCTGCGCTAAACTCACACTCAGCATTTTTTGCGCAACTTGCTCACCTGTTATTGGTTTGTAACGCTTTAAAAACGGGAGCCGTGTAATAACAGGAAAAATAATACTACCTATCTTTTCTGCCACTCTAAATTGCTCACGATCACCTAATAATAAAGACGGTTGTAAAATACTTATTTTATCAAAAGGGAGTGCTTTAATATGTTGCTCAAGCTCACCCTTCATTTTCAAATAAGCACTATTACTGTGCGTGTTCGCCCCGCTTGATGACACTAAGCAGTAATGCGTAACACCATTACATGCCGCTAACTGCGCCGCTATAAACTGATAATCAAAATCTACTTTACGCTGAGCTTGTGTAGAGCCCGCCCGTTTACGGGTTGTGCCCAAACACGAAAACAATACGTCACCTTTAAAAAGCTCAACGTATTGAGTTAATTTTTCAAAATCAATAACGTGATTAACTAGCTTTGCGTGTGTAATAGGCAAAGCCCGACGACTTAACGTAACCACTTTGGTATAACGATCGCTCTTAAGTAGCTTATGTAGCAACTCATTACCGACCAAACCTGTAGCACCTATTAATATCGCCGTTTTAGTCATAAATTTATTTATTTTCGCCCACTTTATTAAGTACGTGCTGCACTGCTTTTTTGTAGCTTTGCGTTTCTTCACTCGCGCACGTTACTACAGATTCTAAATCATGAAGATGGCCGTTTTCTAAACCATAAACCCAACCATGAACGCTTAGCTCTTGGCCGCGCTCCCACGCATCTTGCACAATGTTAGTACGGCATACATTACGCACTTGCTCAATTACATTTAGCTCAATAAGGCGGCTTAAACGTTCGCTTTCTGGCATTGCATCAAGTTGTTCAAGATGCTTTTCTTTTACATCCCCTACATGGCGTAGCCAATTATCAATAAAGCCAAATTTTGCATTGTTTAAAACGGCTTGTACGCCACCACAGCCATAGTGACCTACTACCATGATATGTTTTACTTTTAAAACCTCTACAGCGTACTGCATAACCGACAAACAGTTATGGTCAGTGTGTACAACCACGTTTGCAACGTTACGATGCACAAATAATTCGCCTGGTAATAAATCAACTATTTGATTAGCAGGTACACGAGAGTCTGAACAACCAATCCATAAATACTCTGGATTTTGTTGCATAGATAAAATTTTAAAAAACTCAGGATCAGCTTCGCTTGTACGTGCAGCCCAACGTTTATTGTTATCGAATAAATTTTTTAACTTTCTCATTGCATCTCTTATTAAGTCGAGGACGGAAATTTAATGGATATTAGCAAGAATCAAAATATTACGAGGCGTTAACTGCTTTTCACAAAACGTTTTAACGCTTACTTGATAGCCTTGCTGTTGCAAATATAAAGCACGATCGAGCACAAGCCAAACTTCAATTGCTCTTCTGAACACATGTCGAACCAGTTCAACTCGGTCAGTTATTTTTTTTCGAGCAACACCAACATCTAAATATTTATTATAATCAGTATCTTGAGGTAGGTTTATTGCCTTTTTGTCCGCAGCCCATGCGCAAAATGATTTAAACGAATCTGAGAATATAGCTTTGTTAACCGAAGGTACGCTTACATAATATTGCTCGCCAGTAATCGATTTTCTAAGTGCATCAAAACCAAGTCGCCATTCTAGTTCTGTTTTACGTACTTTTTCCAGACGAGAAGGCGCTGTAACGGTTTCTTGTAATGCGAGCTTTAAATCGCGATGCGTTAGGTTAAGCTCACTTTTATTTGCAACCTCACTCATTGCACGGTACTCATTAGCCGTAAATAAATGATAGCAACAAGGTGAAAAGCTAATTTGTTGTACTTTCGCTAAACTTGCTTGGCGCATAAATGCTTGGTGCAAACCACCACATGCGTGTAGCGCTACGGCATGCATATCAGCATTAAAAAATTGAGTGATATCCTCTTTTAATACATTAGCTTGGCTAAAGTGCATTGCCAAGCCTTGTTGCTGTGCACTTTTTTGTCCTTGCTCGCATAAGCTTTGTTGCAGTTCAATACTATGCACATCACTTGCGCCATTAAAAGCAAGCATTCGCCCTAAGTGTCCTTTACCCGCACACCACTCTAAAACCGGTTGCTTAGTAGTAGGTAGTGCAGATACAAAATCTTGTAACTGATCAAACTTACGACCTTTAATGCCGTTACTTATCCAAAACGGATAATCAACTCGTGAGTGTGCAGAGCTAGGTAAGTCACATAGCTTAGCAAGTTCATCAAGTTGGTTTATGTGTTGGCTAAAAAATTGGTATAGCTGATTTTGATCGTTATCAAGAACGGTTAACTGATCATCAGTTAGTTCGTTAAGTATGCCTTGCAGCTCTGGCCAAGGAATAGTGTCAAAATCAAATGCGGTGCACTGCCAATACTGACGATGGCGCATCAAAAGTGAATCAAGTGCAAAAAATTGCTCGGCTAAAGTCATAACAGCTTAAAAAATAAAAAGACAATTAATTATATCAGCTCAGTGAGCTCTCATTAAGCAGTTATTTTTGGCTAAAAATCAGCCGTAAATACAAAGGTATTGAAATAATACTCACCAAAATAGCTGCTATAAGCATCCATGATAATTGCATCTTTTCTGGCTCTTGGTATTTATAAATAAAGTGAGATTTCACTTCGTCAAATTCGTTTTGCTGTATGCCATATAAGTCAGCAATTAAACGCCACTTTGCTATCGACATATGCCCTAAACTGGTAGTGGGTGGGGTTATATAACTTTTTAGTACTTCAGCCTCAAAGGCGAGCTGATGAAAGCTCTTACTCGGTGCATAGTTTTGCTGGGTGACTGCAATGGCTTCATCCATATTCATCATTGCATAGCGCCAACCTTTTAGGCTCGCTTGGTAGAATTTTTCGACCGTTTGTGGATTTTGCTTAAGCATGTTTTCGCTGGTAAATAAAATGTCGCTATATACATCCATACCATAACGCTGTGGGCAAACAAGCCGATGAGCTACGCCTTGTTGAGTCATATAATAAGGCTCTGTAGTAACATAAACTTGCATAGCATCTAGCTTGTTTTCAATCCAAGCCTGGTTAAAATTTTCGCCATTGTAAACTTTGAGTTTATCTACATCAACGCCACTGCGTTTAAGCATAATAAGTAGCTCGGTGCCGTCATTTTTGCTCACAGCAGTGATACGTTTATTAACAAAGTCACGAGGGTGAAAAATATCAGACGTGTCTTTTACCATCCAGCAATAAGGTGAAAACTGCAATAAGGCTGCCATTGCAACAAAAGGCTGACCATTAATACGTTGCTGTAAAATACCTGAATGCCCTACACCAAATTGTGCTTCGCCACTGGCCACAGGACCAAAGGTATCAGGTTTCATTGGATTAGCTTGTTTAATAGTTACATCAAGGCCCGCTTCATTATAAAAGCCTTTTTGCTTAGCCATATAGTAGCCAGCAAACTGAAACTGATGTGTCCATTTTAGCTGTAATGTGACTGATTCTTGCGCCGCGATATGGCTGCAAAAAAAGCACAATCCAATGATTAATCCTTTAAATAGCAAATAGGTGTCCTCAAAAAGTATGACGATTACCTGTAACTATATGTAAAACGTGTAATAAAGCAAGCACCCTAGTTAGGTGCCAGCCTTTAAAGAAGGATTATACTGAGGCGAGTTTTTCGGCTTTTTCTGCTTGCGGTTTTGATGTTAAAAATTGGGTAAAACACGGGTTTTGTGTTTCATCTTGTACACTGTAACCTAAGCGATTCAAATGCTCGTTAAACATCTCATACTGACTCGGCTCAATTGCAAAACCTGCCAGTACATTCCCCATCGAACCACCGTGATTACGATAATGAAATAAGGTAATGTTCCAATTGCAGCCTAAAGTATCTAAAAAGCGTGCAAGCGCACCCGGATACTCAGGAAATTCAAAACGCAATAAACGTTCATGTAATTGCTCTGGTGCTTTTCCGCCAACCATATAACGCACATGTAATTTAGCGAGTTCGTTATCCGACAAATCGCAAAATTGATAATCGTTATTTGTTAAGTCTTGCTTTAACTCATTAAGCTCTTGCTCGCCTTGGCGCAGAGCAATGCCCACAAATATTTGTGCTTCACCAGGCCCTGCATAACGGTAGTTAAATTCAGTAATAGCACGGCCACCTAAAGAAGCACAAAACTGTTTAAAACTGCCTTTTTCTTCTTTAATAGTAACGGCTAATAGCGCTTCGTTTTTTTCACCCAGCGCAGTGCGCTCTGCAACATAACGCAGGCGATCAAAGTTTAAATTAGCACCCGAAAGCACAGCCGCTAAATGTAGTCCTTTTAACCCCGACTGCTGACTCCACTTTTTAAGCCCAGCCGTTGCAAGTGCACCTGATGGCTCTGCAATTGCACGCGTAGATACAAAAATATCCTGCATGGCTGCACATATTTCATCGCTAGTAACGGTTACGACTTCATCGCAAAACTTTTGCGCTAAACGAAATGTTTCAGTGCCAATAATTTTAACCGCTACGCCATCGGCAAAACTACCAACGCGATCAAGCTCTACTGGCTTACCAGCTTCAAGTGCTGCTTGTAAACACGCACTTTCGTCGGCTTCTACGCCAATTACTTTTATATCTGGACGCAACGATTTAATGTAAACCGCCATACCAGCAAGTAAACCGCCGCCGCCAACAGGAATAAACACAGCATCAAGCTCGTTTAGTTGCTGCATTAGCTCGCGTGCTACAGTGCCTTGACCAACAATTACGTCAGGGTCATCAAACGGTGGAACAAATATGCCTTTTCGTTGCTCTGTAAGCTCAAGTGCATGTGCTTTTGCAGCATCAAAGTGATGGCCATGTAATACAACTTCACCGCCAAGTGCGCGCACTGCGCTGACTTTTATTTCAGGCGTTGTTACTGGCATTACAATAGTTGCTTGATGCCCAAGGTGAGATGCACTTAATGCAACCCCTTGAGCATGATTACCCGCAGAAGCAGTAATAACCACTGAGCCTTTAGGTAATTTATTTAATTTGTTATACGCACCGCGTAACTTAAATGAATACACGGGCTGTTGGTCTTCACGCTTTAACCAAACATGGTTACCTAGCTTTTTACTGAGTTCAGCCATTTCGCTAACCTCAGTAACTTTAGCCAAAGGCTCCATGTTTGCTTGAATAATAGCGCGAAAATAATCGAGCTCTTGAGAGACCATAATTAACTAAGCGCCTCCAATTTAGCTAAGTCGCGCACAGCGCCTTTATCAGCACTTGTTGCAAGTAATGCATAAGCCTTTAAAGCAGACGAGACATAGCGCTCACGATCAACTGGCTTGTACGCCATTTTTCCGCGTGCTAATTGCTTTTGTTTACGTGCCTCAAGTTCTTCATCGCTTAGCGCTAATGTGATTTCACGTGTTGCGATATCAATAATGATTTTGTCGCCATTTTCAACATAAGCGATTGCACCACCACTCGCCGCTTCTGGCGATACATGGCCAATTGATAAACCCGAAGTACCACCCGAAAAGCGACCATCAGTAATAAGTGCGCATTTTTCAGCTAAGCCTTTCGATTTTAAGTAGCTTGTTGGGTATAGCATTTCTTGCATACCTGGGCCGCCTCTAGGGCCTTCGTAACGAATAACAACAACATCGCCGGCTTTTACTTCGTTATTTAAAATCCCTTCTACTGAATCATCTTGTGATTCGTATACAATGGCGGTGCCTTCAAAATGTAGCATTTCATCAACTACGCCAGCACTTTTTACAACACAGCCATCAACCGCTAGATTACCCGAAAGCACAGCTAAACCACCGTCTTGGCGAAAAGCATGTTCAACGCTTCGAATACACCCATTCACGCGGTCATTATCGCCTTCATCCCAACGACATTCTTGGCTCATTGCTTTAGTAGTTCGAATGCCCGCAGGACCCGCACGGTAAAATTTGCGCGCTACTTCGTTAGTTGGGTCAGTTGCATCCCATTTTTTAACAAGCTCAGCCATTGTTGACCCAGCTACATGATTAACCGACATATCAACTAAGCCCGCTTTACCAAGCTCGCGTACAACAGCCATCATGCCACCAGCACGGTGGACATCTTCAATATGGTACTCTGGTGTTGCTGGTGCAACTTTACATAAAAACGGTGTTTTACGAGAAAGCGCATCAATGTGCGACATATCAAAATCAACGCCGGCCTCTTGCGCTGCTGCGAGTAAATGTAATACGGTATTTGACGAGCCGCCCATTGCAATATCAACAACCATTGCATTCATAAAGGCTGTTTTATTGGCAATTGCGCGTGGCAATACATCTTGATTATCTTTTTGATAATACTCACGACATAAATCAACAATACGAGCCCCTGCTTCAACATACAGTTGTTTACGGTCTTTATGGGTAGCAAGCGTGGTACCGTTACCCGGCAGTGCCAAACCTATAGCCTCTAACAAACAGTTCATTGAGTTTGCAGTAAACATGCCTGAGCACGAACCACATGTAGGACACGCAGAGCGCTCTACTTGCTCTGAATCTGCATCACTTACCGATTCATCTGCGCCTTTAACCATGGCATCAACTAAATCAAGTTTAATGTCGATGTTAGCAAGTTTAGTTTTACCCGCCTCCATTGGACCGCCCGATACAAATATCACCGGTATATTTAAACGTAGCGCTGCCAGCATCATCCCTGGGGTGATTTTGTCGCAGTTTGAAATACAGATCATCGCATCGGCGCAGTGTCCATTTACCATGTATTCAACCGAGTCAGCAATTAAATCGCGTGAAGGCAATGAATAAAGCATACCGCCGTGTCCCATCGCAATGCCATCATCAATAGCAATGGTATTAAATTCTTTTGGAACGCCACCGGCTTGGGTTATTGTCTCACCCATAAGCTCACTAAGCTGATTAAGGTGTACATGCCCTGGTACAAATTGTGTAAACGAGTTAACTACGGCAATAATCGGTTTACCAAAATCAGAGTCTGTCATACCTGTTGCGCGCCATAATGCTCTTGCGCCTGCACGTTTACGTCCTTCAGTTGTTGTTGCACTTCTTAATTTAGCCATAGTTACCTCAGTTTTTGCCGCAATATAAGCGGGCATTCCTCATTCTAAAATTGGTGAATAACCGAGTGACTCAGTTACTCGTAAATTATTTTGTAATTCGTAATTATACAGCCTGTTGGTGCTGTAAATTTTGTAAAGTGACTTCTTTTACATCCACCAGCTTGTTTAGCTGGCTGGTTAATAGATGAATAGGTTTATCACTATCTACCGTCATGGCTACGTTGTATAAGCCATCATCTATATTGAGCTGAAAATGCGTTAGGTTAAAACCACGATGACGCACCACTCGTAAAAAGCGTTCTACCGCTATACTTTGGCTTTTTAATGCAATAGTTAGGCTGTGTTTCATTTTGCTTTCTCCGTCATCATTTCGTCGTTAGCAGCCCCAGGTGGTACAAGTGGCCAAACATTTTCTTTATCATCAATACAAGCATGTACTATGTACGGGCCTTTGCTGTTAACTAATGCTGTAATAGCATCATCAACTTGGTTAGCGTGGGTAATTGTTTGCCCTGGAATACCAAATACAGCAGCTAGTTGCACAAAGTCTGGGTTGTCCGAAAGGTTAGTTTCAGAGTAACGTCCTTCAAAAAACAGTTCCTGCCATTGGCGAACCATACCCAAGCGCTGGTTATCTAAAATTAATATTTTTACTGGTAAATTGTTACGGCGAATCGTGGCAAGCTCTTGAATATTCATCATGATTGAGCCGTCGCCTGATACGGTAATTACAAAGTCATCAGGGCGTGCTACTTGTGCGCCAATAGCGGCCGGTAAACCAAAGCCCATTGTGCCTGCGCCACCACTACTTAAATGATTACTCGGGTGGCTAAATTTCATATGCTGCGCGACCCACATTTGGTGCTGGCCAACATCACAGCACACAACGCCAGTTTTTGGCATACGCTCACTAAGCTGACTAAGTAAATAAGGTGCATAAACCTTCTCACCTGGGTAGTCGTAACGCCACGCGTGCTTAATATTCATTTCTTTATTTGTGTCACACCAAGCTTTAGGTGTTACAAAACACTCAAGTGCTGGTAAAGAGGTTTTTAAATCAGCAATTAATGAAGCTTTAGCAGGTTTTCGCTTACCTACTTCAGCGGCATCTATATCTAAATGAATTACTTTAGCTTTAGCTGCAAATTTAGCTAAGTTACCCGTTACGCGGTCATCAAAGCGCGCCCCTATACATACAAGCACATCACATTCTTGCACAGCAATATTAGCCGCTTGAGTACCATGCATACCTAACATACCTAAGTAGTGTTCGTAATCAGGTAGTACACTGCCCAATGCTTTAAGTGTTGATACAGCCGGCATTTGCGTTTTATTTAAAAACTGCATTAACTCGTCTTGCGCGTCAGCGGCTTGTACACCACCGCCTACGTACGCTACAGGCTGCTTTGCTTCACTAAGTAATTGATTAGCAATAGCAACTTGATTTAAATCTAATTGTGGTAAGTATTCATCAGCTGCAAGCCAAGGCTTAAAAGGTACTTGCGCCATTTGAATATCTTTTGGGATATCGACAAGTACAGGACCTGGTCGGCCGCTTTGCGCTAAATGAATAGCTTCTTGTAATATCTCTGCTAAGTCTTCCGCTCGTTCTACCATGTAGCTGTGCTTAGTACACGAAAGCGACATACCTAGTACATCTATTTCTTGAAACGCATCTGAACCAATAGCTGCAGTAGGCACTTGGCCGGTGATCGCCAATAATGGTACTGAGTCCATCATCGCATCAGCAAGGGCAGTTATTAAGTTAGTTGCACCTGGGCCCGATGTTGCAAAACACACACCTAATTTACGCGTGCTGCGAGCATAACCAACAGCTGCAAACCCTGCACCTTGCTCATGACGAGTAAGGTAGTGTTTGACTGGCGCGCCATACAGCGCATCGTAAATTGGCATAATAGCTCCGCCTGGGTAGCCAAATACTTCATTTACGCCGTGTTTGGCCAATAAGTCGATTGTTAGTTCTGCGCCTGTCATTAATAAACCCTCATTCCTCAGTGACAACCCAATTACATTTTTACGCTAAAAACTTTGCCCTTAAAACTAAAAAGCCCTCCGAACGGTTAAGTGCGGAGGGCTTTTTTAATGCTTAAGTTTTTAAAGCACTACGAAGCCCTCGCGGGAATAATCACCACGATAATAATCAGGACTAGGTTAAGTGCGTTTGTAAGCATGTAATTAATACCAAATTTTGTTCAATTATCGCGAAGGTTATTCCTTCGCTCTCTTTTTATATTAGTACCGCGCTAGGCCCTTTAAGTCAACACCAAAGTTAATCTAACAAAAAGACTAAAAGGCAATTTATCAGGTTTTAAAATTCATTATACAAGCTAGTAGTGGTTTTTTTATGCTCTAATTTTATTCTCAGAAATTCACTATTCTTATATCCCTTATTTAAGGTTTGATTAATTTTTAAGAATATTTTTATAAATAAAATTATTTATCACCTTCAGGTAATGCGTAGGTTCTCTTAAGCGACTCTTAAGTGTTGTTGCATAGCATGGCGTTGTTATTTTAAACGAGCCTAAATATGAACGTAATTAGTCAAACACCAGCACAAAAAAAGCCAAATCGTAGTAAACGGTTTTACATTCACTGTAGTGCAAATGCCTTTGTAGTGATGATTGCCTGTTATTACTGTTTAGTTATAAACATTCCTTTTATTCAAGGTTCGTTTAGCGCCATAACCTCTCTTGCATCTTTTTCATGGCTATTTTTACTTTCAGTCCCGCTACTTTTGTTATGCCTTTTAATTATTTTCTTTTCGATAGTGTCGGTTAGATGGTTATTAAAACCAATTAACTATCTTTTACTGATAATTTCGAGCGCCGTGCTTTACGGCTCATTAAATTACGGTGTTGTGTTTGACTATTCAATGATTCAAAACACGTTCGAAACCGATTCAAGCGAAGCGCTGAGCTATTTAAACCCGCAGCTCATAGCCTTTTTACTACTTTTTTGTGCGCTACCTGTTTTTATATTAAGCAAAGTAAAAATACACTTTACTCGCCCTCATCAAGAAGCGATTAGCCGCATAAAACTTATTATTGCCTGCTTAACGCTAATTGCTTTAGTGGTCGCTAACTTTTACGCCGATTACGCAGCCACTGGTCGTAACAACCGCATTTTGAAAAAAGAAATTATTCCGTTTCAATACCTCTCTAGCGGTTATAAATATATGCGCGATCAGCTGCTGTATACCAATATAGAATTTAAAAATATAGATGCAACACCCACTCTTATTGCGCCTAACACCACCAGCGTAACCGTTATGGTTGTTGGCGAAACCGCACGAGCAGAAAACTTTGCTTATCAAGGTTATAAGCGCAACACAAATTCTTACACACAAAAGTACAATGTGACGTATTTTAATAATGTGGCGTCTTGTGGCACCGCTACTGCTGTGTCTGTGCCGTGTATGTTTTCACTGCAAACACAAGATAACTTTGATCGATTAGCAGCTGACAACCAACAAAACCTGATTGACTTAGCACAACAAGCTGGCAGCGATGTATTGTGGGTTGATAATAACAGCGGCTGTAAAAACGTATGCACACGTGTTGTTAATATTGATATACCAACCACCCCATCAACGCTTTGCGATGGGAAATATTGTTTTGATGAAGCACTTCTTGCTCCACTTAAACGCAAACTCGCTAATTTAAGCCAAGCTAACACCATTATTGTCCTACACATGATGGGCTCACACGGGCCAACCTACTTTAAACGCTACCCAGATAAGTTTAAGCAATTTACGCCTACGTGCGATAGAAACGACATTCAAAACTGCTCACTCGATGAATTAGTTAATACCTACGACAACACAATTGCGTACAGCGACTTTGTTAACGCCCAGGTAATTGAGCAATTAAAAGCGCTGCCAAACAACATAGATAAGCAGTTTTTATATGTCTCTGATCATGGTGAATCACTTGGCGAAGCCGGTGCTTATTTGCATGGTTTTCCGTATAGCTTTGCCCCAAGTACACAAACACATGTCCCCCTTTATATGTGGGCTGATGAGCATAACCAGCGCATTACTAATACCTGTTTAGCTAATTTAGACACCCGCGCTGCGCGCTCACACAACAATATTTTTCACACCCTTTTAAATTTAATTGGCATTAAGAGCAAAACATATCAGGCATCGCTTGATTTACTTGCTAGCTGCCAAACAACACCAAGCGAAATACAATTATGAGCAATAAAACCGTTATAAAACGCCAAGGCTTAATGCGCCTTATTTTTACCTTAAGCCATTCTTTTAACGGCTTAAAATGGATGAGTCGATTTGAAGCCGCGTTTCAACAAGAGCTAGTACTGTTTTCGTTACTCGGTGTGTTTGTGTGGCTACAAGAAATTGCACTAAGCGATAAATTACTTCTTATAGCCAGCCTGCTTTTTGTATTGTTTGCTGAACTGGTAAATACAGCCGTTGAGGTTGTAGTTGATAGGATTGGCAGCGAATACCATGAGCTTTCGGGGCTAGCTAAAGATATTGCCTCTGCAAGCGTGTTTATAGCTATGCTAATTGCCGCTCTTATTTGGTGGGCTGTGTTATGGGCATAAAGCTAACTTTTATACCTAAAATACAAAATGCACTTGGCCCTGTATGGATTTTTGTTGTATTTACTGTTTTGGCACTTAGCTTTTTAACACTTGCTCGCTTTGGATTAAGTGTATGGCAAGGGGAGCGTGTATTTGGATCGCATGCGTGGTTGTCTATATTTATAGGTGGTTTAAGAGTTGATATAGCCACTCTAAGCTACATTATTATGCCCGCATTACTACTTACTTTACTGATGCAAAGCGTAGGTTGGCAAAATAAAGTACGCGGCCTCATTAAAATTTATTTAGTGACGATGTCTGCTTTACTTGTTTTTTTTGAAGTGATTACGCCTACGTTTATAAACGAGTACGATTTACGCCCAAACCGCTTATTTATAGAATATTTAATTTACCCTAAAGAAGTCTCAAAAATGATTTTTTCAGGCTATAAGTTAGAAGTATTTATTGTTGTTATAGCACTTGTTTTAAGCTGTAAATTTGCAAGTAAAGTATTTAGCAATCAATGGCAAAGCAAGTCATCACTAACAGGCTTAAACCAATCAATTTTAGCGCTCATTTTAGTATGCTTAACTATTTTGGGCGCCCGCAACTCATTAGGGCACAGACCACTTAACCCCGCCATGGTCTCGTTCTCTACCGATCACTTACTTAACGACTTAACCCTTAACTCCCTTTATAGCGTCGCGTTTGCAGTTAAGCAACTTTCTAATGAGCAATCAAGCCAAGACTATTACGGTAAAATGCCCACCGATGAATTGCTTAGCATTGTGCGTAGTAACATGCAAAATACGCAAGGCACATTTAGTGATGCAACCGCCCCTACAAAAACGTTTCATGGCGCAAGTAATACAGGTAAACCCAAAAATTTAGTCATTATTTTACAAGAAAGTTTAGGTGCTCGTTATGTAGGCACGCTTGGCGGTTTACCGCTTACACCTAATATAGACGCCCTTTATAAACAAGGCTGGGGGTTTGATAATTTATACGCCACGGGTACACGTTCAGTGCGTGGGATTGAGGCGGTAATTACAGGGTTTACACCCACACCTTCGCGTGCGGTTGTTAAGCTTGATAAATCACAACGCGACTTTTTTACCATTGCTGATTTTTTAGCGAAGCAAAATTACAACACGCAGTTTATTTATGGTGGCGAAAGCCATTTTGATAACATGCGCAGCTTCTTTTTAGGCAACGGTTTTAAAAGTATCGTAGATACAAATAACTTTAATAAAATAGATTTTAATGGCTCGTGGGGCGCATCAGACGAAGACTTGTACGACCAGGCCGACATAGAACTTACTAAGCTTAAAAATCAAAACAAACCCTTTTTTAGCCTTATATTCTCAAGCTCTAATCATAGCCCGTATGACTTTCCTGACGATAAAATAACGCTGTACGATAAACAAAAACAAACCCGTAATAATGCAGCAAAGTATGCCGATTACGCACTAGGCACGTTTATCGAAAAAGCTAAAAAATCGAGCTACTGGGACGACACTGTATTTATAGTTATTGCCGATCACGACTCGCGTGTATCTGGGGCGAGTTTAGTACCGGTTGATCACTTTAAAATTCCGGCCGTTATTTTTGGTAAAAATATTACCCATAAACGAGATAGCCAACTAGCCAGCCAGCTCGATATTCCTGTGACTCTACTGTCTTTAATTGGCGCAAGTGGTAAGCACCCTATGATAGGTCATGATTTATCAAAGCCAATTAGCGACAACAAACAACGCGCAATGATGCAATACGACAAAAACTTTGCCTACATGCACGATAATAAAGTGGTGGTGTTACAACCACAAAAATCAGCAACCACCTATACGTATAGCAATAACCAGCTTGTGCCATGTGAAAACGATGAACAGTTAGTTAAAAAAGCCCTAGCCCACGCGAACTTGGGTAATTTAGCCTACACAAATGGCTGGTACCATTAGTTATTATTCTTGCAGTGACTTGATAATAAAGCCTTGTTAAAGTAACAAGGCTATTTTTATAAACCGAGTAAACATGAAAATCCTCGTTATTGAAGACTCTGAAGCATTAAGACGCAGCTTGCAAGTTGGCCTTAGCAACCTTGGTTTTACCGTAGATGAAACTGGTGATGGCTCAGAAGGGTTGAGTATGGCACTGAGTGGAAACTACGACCTCCTCGTACTTGATTTAATGCTACCAAGTGTTGATGGCATGAGTATTTTACAAGCACTGCGCAGCAGTAATAGCCAAAGCCGTGTGCTAATTTTATCTGCACGAAGTGAGCCTCAAGATAAAATTAGCGGCCTTATGAAAGGTGCTGACGATTATTTAACTAAGCCATTTTCGTTTGAAGAACTCCATGCTCGCGTCCTTGCATTACTTCGTCGTGGTTCACTGCAAAACCAACAAAATACCCTTACCGTAGGTGATTGCGTATTAGATCTGTCACTTAAAACTCTTCACTACAAGCAACATGCCATTGAGCTCACGCGTAATGAATACAAAATAATAGAATGCTTATTTAACGCCCCAGAGCGAGTATTAGGGCTCGAGCTTATAAGTGAAGCGGTGGTAGGTCAGTTTGATATGCTCTCTAAAAATGCGCTTGAAGCACACATCTCAACCATACGTAAAAAAGTAAGACAGTTTGATGGCGAGCTCCCGATAAAAAATAAACGTGGATTTGGTTATGTCGCAACAAAAAAATAAAAATCACTCAATAAAACGTAAACTCGTTAATAATATTAGCGCTGTGATCTCAGTTATTTTGTTCACCATATTTTTAACCGTTGATTTAAGTGTTGATACTTGGGTGGAAGATCAGTTCAATCAGTCTTTAACTAACAAAGCTAACTACTTAAAAACCTTAGTTGAAGATGACAACAACGTGGTTGAATTTGATTTTGCTGGTGAGTTTATGTCGGAGTATGAAGCAGCCGATGCCACGGAGTTTTACCAATTATGGCATGGCCGTGATGTGTTTGAGCGCTCGGACTCATTAGAGCTTTATGAAAATGCTAACCTACCTTTTTTAGAAATGCCGATAAACGAATCTAAAATTATAGATTACGAGCTTCCTAACGGGCGTGATGGCCGCGCACTTATAAGTCACTTTGTAGCCCAAAAAGACGATAGAAACCCCACTCACTCTGCTGTTTTTAATACCATGACTCTTGCGATTGCAGCGCCGACAGCCGAACTTAATAAAGTACTGATTATTATTGATGTGGTCTTTATTTTAACCTGTGTACTTGGTGTGTTTGGTGTGCGCTATTTAGTGACACGTATTGTAAATAAAGGTCTGCACCCGCTACACAACTTAAACGACCAAATTAAGTTACTCGATATTACCGGTGTTGCGCAAACAATAGAAAGCGACTTTAAAGTAGAAGAAATAGAACCTATACGTAACGAGCTAAATAAGTTTATTACCGTTAATCAGCAACTCTATAGTAATGAAAAACGCCTAACAAGCGACATTGCACACGAGCTTAAAACCCCAATAGCTGAACTAATAAGCCTCTCAGAAGTGGCTATTCGCTACCCTGACGATAGACGCATTAGCGACACCTATACCAGTGATGTGCTTAATATTTCACAGCGTATGAAAACGATTGTTAGCAACCTATTACTGTTGCAGCGCTCAAGTAGCAGTGCAATGCAATTAAATGCACAAAATATCATTCTAAATAACCTAGTAAATCAAATTGTTGATGAGCTGACCTTTAAGCACCCAACTATTAAAGCGCGTTTAAATAATGAGATAACTGACGAGTTTACACTTAATGCTGACGAATTTAGTTTAAATACCATTTTATGTAACTTAATCGATAACGCACTATTTTATGGACTCCCTGAGGCACCAATTAAATTAACTGCCGTAAATAACAGCACAAACATGACCATCTCTGTTAGTAACAAAGTAAATAAACCACTAAGTAGTGAACAGCTCACTGCTATTTTTGACCCGCTCTATCAGCTAGATTCATCTAGAACTAATAACCAGCGCCATGGTTTAGGATTATCAATTGTACAGAGCTTATGTAACTTAAATGGCTTTACTATCACGGCCAGTAATACCGAAAGCAATACGTTAACGTTTATATTAACGTTACCTCTGAAGTAAATTTAGGTTAGTATTTACACTACTAACCTTCGAGATTTTAAGGACAAACCATGAATGCTCTTACCCGTATTAGCCACTTTTTTATTGTGGCATTACTTATAACATTTAGCCTTAACAGCTATGCAGCTCCCGCCTTATATAAAATAGAAAAAAATGGCGTCAGCTCTTACTTATTTGGCACTGTACACGTTGGTGATGCCAGCATGAAAGGCTTACCTAAAAATGTAACCGATGCAATTAGCGCAAGCAAAGAAGTCATTGTTGAAGTTGATATAAGCAAACTTACACCACTTGAAATGCAACAGCGCTCAATGCCATTTATGATGCTAAGTGACGGTAAAACATTACAAACTGAGCTTTCAAAGCAAAATTATACCAAGCTAAAAAATTACTTTGCTAAAAAGTCGATTGATATTGCTATGTTTAATGGCTTAAAGCCTTGGGCTGTTATGGTGACTATGATGCAAATTGAATTTCAAAATGCAGGATATTCAGATAAAACCGGCATAGACAAGCAAGTACTTGCTTACGCTAAAGAACATAAAATAAAAATTGGTGAGCTTGAAACTCTAGAGCAACAACTGCAAATGTTTGATGGCATGGCGCTATTAAGCAATGAAATGATTGAAGAAACCTTTGAGCAGCTAAGCGATATTAATACTTACTTTATCAAATTAGTTAATGCCTGGAAAAACGGGGATATGGATACACTAACCGATTACTACAACATGAGTTTTGATGACAGTAATTATGGTGAAATTAGCGAGCAAGTAATGCTAACTAACCGCAATAATAATTGGGTTAAACAACTCACACCGCGTTTAGCAAACGAGCAACTATTTATTGCCGTAGGTGCTCTGCATTTACCTGAAAAACACGGGTTACTTAAACAGCTACGAGATAAAGGCTTTAGCGTTACTCGTCTTTAAAATAAAAATGGGTTGAGTGAATTTTCGCTCAACCTTTCTCTGAGCTTTTAATTAAAGTCTTCCATTTTTAAGTAATTCTCTATTTTTTTAATTTTGTCTGCCGCATGATGATTTACATAAATCACAGTACTTGTATTAGCAGCACAAATTTTCTCTATTAGTAGCAGTACACGTTGCCTGTTTGCTTCATCTAATCCTAAGCAAGGTTCATCTAAAATAAGTAACGTTGGATGCTTTACCATAGCTCGTACAATTAAAAGCATACGTTGATCGCCGTACGAAAGCTGGGTGAATGAGGTGTTTTGCTTGTCACTTAAACCAATAAATGCCAGCCACTGTTGAGCAATATTAACTTGTGCGTCGCTCGGCTTTTGATATAAACCTATGCTGTCATAAAAACCAGATATAACAGTATTTAAAGCCGATATACTTACGCGATAATCCATATGTAGCGCGTTAGATATAAAACCAATATGCTGTTTTATATCCCAAATACTCTCCCCGGTTCCGCGTTTAAAACCGAACACTTCAATGTCATTGTTATAACACTGTGGGTTATCACCTGTTATTAAATTTAATAGGCATGTTTTACCTGAACCGTTCGCTCCAGTAAGCTGCCAATGCTGATGCTTTTTTATAGTCCAATTGAGATTTTTGAATATGCTTACGTCACTATAACTAACTTTAGCATTACTCAATTTAACTAAGGTATTACCAGTGAATGTCTTTTGCTCTTGTTCGGTATCAGGAGATGGCACATCCAATGAAGTATGCTCTAAATGAAGTAGTTTTAGTAAGTCACTTAATTGCTCACTACTTGGCTTTGCTAAAGTATGTAACAAGCAGCCTTGGTTTACATAACCATAGTGAGTAATGAATGAAGGCATTTCGTCTAAGCGGTTTAGCACAAAAACAAAAGTAATCGTGTGGCTAAGCTCTATGAGTATTTTATTAAGTTGCTGGCAAGATTGTACGTCGAGTCCATCAAATGGCTCGTCAAGTACGACTAACTCACTATGGGAGCTGAGTGCTTTTATAAGTAGGAGTTTACGAGTTTCACCCGTTGAAAGGTCTCTAAAATGCCTATTTAGTAATGAGCTAAATTTAAATAATTCT
The DNA here is from genome assembly GCF_015864375.1 of Pseudoalteromonas sp. SWYJZ19. Lineage (NCBI taxonomy): Bacteria > Pseudomonadati > Pseudomonadota > Gammaproteobacteria > Alteromonadales > Pseudoalteromonadaceae > Pseudoalteromonas > Pseudoalteromonas sp. SWYJZ19. The sequence goes on along the minus strand of NZ_JADYXI010000018.1, from coordinate 6,910 downwards.
ATTAGCTGCGCTAATAACTCATCATTATTACTATGCCCTGTAAAAATAAGGTCTTTAACGAGGGAGTGCTTTTCATGCTCAAATTCTTGAACTAGTAACTGTTTATGCGAATCTGAAGACACGAGCATAAGCTTATTAATACTACTTATACGCTTACCACTTTCGCACTTAGCTTCACCAACTAACGCAGCTGTCAGTGCAGATTTACCGGCTCCATTAGCACCTAGAAGCAGCCAATGTTCTCCTAGATTCACTTGCCAATCTAGGTTGCATATGTCGTAACGACTTTTGCCTTGCCCTTGTAAGTAACCATTAAATTGCTCAAGCGTAATTGACTGCACTAACTTTTCCTAATAAACCTTAAAACAGCAAGTTAACGCATATTAAAAGAGCTTAGCAAGCTTGTTATCTGCAAAATTAATTTATTTCACTAGGGCGTGTTGATCTTTGTGGATTGAAATTTGTTCAATCTAAGGGCGATTAAATCGCGGCGCGAGGTTTGTAACCTAGTGGGCTAAGTAAAAACCGAGCAAAGCTTCCGCGTCCTGCTCACGCCCCTTACCTACATCCATGTAGGCAACAAAGAGTTAATCGTCCCTAGAAAGAACCCAATGGGCAGCGCATGTTTGGTATTTATGCTGCGTTATCGCCTATTTATGGGGAATAACCACACTACATAGGCTCTGCCTTGCCTAAAAACCAAACAGTCTGCTGCAAATTCAACTACCAAAGATCAACACGCCCTAGCAACGCTAATACTATTTAATGCGTATTTAATTGCTTGCTGGCTTATTGGCTTATGAATATGGAGGTTAGCTCCGTATTCATAAACTCGCTCTATATCATTTTGTGAAGTATTTGCTGTTATAACAATAATTGGCATTACTTTATTAAGATCAGAGCGTATTTTTTTAATCGCCTCAAACCCATCCATTACTGGCATATTTAAGTCCATAAAAACAATATCGTATTGATTTTCACTCACCATATCGCACGCGACTTTGCCGTTTTCAGCGCAATCATAGCTTAAACCTAATAAGCTAAGTATGCGGGTCAGTAATATAGTATTTAATGGATTATCTTCAACGACTAAACACTTTAGTTTGTCATTTATTTTACGAGGGTTTGGGAGAGCTTTACTGGCAATTATTGGTAAGTGCAAAGATACCAGCGCCCCATGGGCTTCATTATTTTTGAAGGTAATTTCACCGTGCAACGCCTTTACAACATACTGAACCCGAGTGAGACCTGTTCTTAATCCTTGAAAATGGTTTGTTTGTTTAAATGAGTCAAATTCAAGATCAGTAATCTCTTTCGAAAAACCACAACCAGTATCACTTACAGTGACACAAAGTTCATTATTAAAAAGCTTTGCAGAGACAGTAATTTCACCCTCTGTCGTAAACTTAATAGCGTTACTGATTAATTCTGTAAGCGTATGCTGCAAACGTTGATGATCCAATTTACATACACAATTTAATGATTCATCTAAACAACTAACTAGTTTTAGGCCTTTTTGCTGACAAGCATGCTCGTAAGCCATTAGTACTTTATTACACGACTCTAGAAGGTTTTCATTTTTAAATTGCGGTACCCACTTACCTGTACTTAAAGCTTGCAAGTCCTGCAGTTCATCTAATATGGCTATTAACCTAAGTGCACAGTAATTAGCTTGGGTTTTAACGCTTTGCTGCGTATCAGAAACCTTTAACTCCTCAATAGACGTAATAAGACCCTGTAAAGGAGTTCTAAATTCGTGACTTGCTCTGGCAATAAAATGCTCTTTATTTTGACTCACTTGTTGAGCGAACTCTTTTTGCTTTTGGTATTTAGACAATGCGTTACCTATTTCTTTTTCCATTGGCATAAATACAAACCTTAACTCTACAAGTAGTAAAAACATCGCCATAAGCCAAAATAATAATTCAAGATTAGATACCCAGTTCAATTTTTGGACAGCTTGCTCTTCAAATAAATTCACTGCATGATCTAGTTGCTTTAATAGCTCTTCAACCTCAGTTACAGAGAATATACGCTTATCTACTTGGCCTTGTTGATAAAGCAAATTTTCCGCTTGCTGGATATATGTTGCAACTTGGGAATCTAGTTTATGAGGAGCTAACGTATATAGCTTAATAAGCTTAGGTGTAAGGTACTGATACTCTCCATTAGCATTTTTTGAAAGTAAGTAATTATGAGTTTTTTTGAATGATACGACTGATGTCTTTAACGCTTTAGTATGCTCAGAAATATTTGTTGCCGATAATAATAACTCATTACTATGCCAAGCTATTTTTTGAGAAAGCATTCTCTGCTTACCAGCCATATTTATTATTTTTGCGTCATATTTTTGCACCGAAAAATAATACTGCATAAGTGATGCTGATGTGCTTATTAATAGTGCTATTGCTATTAATGCCCATCGGTAACGAGTACGGATATTCGCGACAACTTTAAACATACTAAGCCCTGTTTTTGTTTTAAGTGTAGCTCAATTTTTTAGAACTAATAAGCAGCTTAAATAATGATTATTAAATAAAAAAGCCCAACTAAAAAGTTGGGCTAATAAAATAAAACTATTTAACTATCTATTTTCTAAACGGTTATAGTCGAACATTCCATATTCTATCCCACGATATTTTTTAGCTGTATCGTGCAATATATCGCTGTATTGCCAAAACTGTGGATGAGTACGTCGTATACCAAACTTAGATTTCAATGCACCATAATCAGCTTCTATTTGCATCATAGGCAATTGCTCGGCAAAAGCATTTACTTGCTGCTCGTTATTTAAATACCAAATAGCTGCTGGATAATCTCCGATAAACCCAGGAACAATAGTCGCAGTATCTTCATCATAAGCACGTTGGCCATCTTCGTTTAATAAACTAGATATATTGTAGTGCGCATTATGATGAATAATAGTGTAGCCCTTATGGCTATTATCTTCTTGCTTTACAAGTATAAAAGAAAGCTGAGGTAATAAGTTAACCGCTTTTGCTGGCATTTCACTTATTACATTTAACGGCTTTGCCACTTCAGTGTAGTTGTATTTTTCACTTAAAACTGGCGCTAAGGCTTCTTTAATCAAGGTATATAGTTCATGCTGTGGATCATCAGTTTCATAGTTAATACCACTGGGCTGGCTAAATTCTCGGTTACTTTTAAAGAACTTAGATAAGTCAGGTGGTGAATTACGATACCACTGCTTTTTGATTTGATTACGCTTGTGCTCAGGTAATAGAGCTAAAAAGTTTTGCTCTCCCTCTAAACGTAAAAAATCCATATATAAACGTGTAACCAATTGATGGCCTATATTTCCGTATACATCAAAGCCTGCCACAAGCAAATAATGAATACGTTCAAATAACGCATAATCAAGTATCCACGTGGTTTTAGGCTCTTGACCAATAAAACCTTTAACAACAGTTGCACTATCAAAATGGCGGAAAATAGTCAGTGCAGCATTTTTATTATGCCCATCACCTTTCCAAAGCAAGTCAGTTGTAAGATGCTCGCCACCTTTGAACATTTCGTTTGCAAGCTCAACTTTTGCCTGTAAATATTTTTTCTCACGAACTGAATATTTAACCCAGCTAGAAATAGGTAACGCATTACTTTCCTCTGCGGCAGGAAGTTCTAGAGCTTCTTCATGTTGCATTAGCATTTCCCCTACAGCAGGAGTCGCAACCTTATCAGGATCAGCAAATGCCACCCAAAAGTGATCATTTATAACATTTAAAGCAATCTGACCACGACAAACAGGCCCTTTTATAAAGCCCATAATAATTAACTCTGCTTCATCAAGCATAAATTGATATTTAGAATTAATAGGAATAACTTCAAAAGTTTTAAATGGGTTAGATGCTGACTTAGGCTCATAACTCGGCATTTGCGTAACTGTATAATCTGGCGCAATAAACTGCTCGTACAAACGCAGTAATTTAGTTTCATTAAGCTCAAGTGGTAAATGCGTTTTAGAAAGTATGGTTGTACGCTCTTGCATAAAACGATAATAAACACGGCTAACTTTAGGGTCATCGTATGGACGACGTGTATTAATTAACTTTATTTCCTCACCAGGAGGCGTACTTGAGCGAACTAGTTTGAAAAAGCTTTGTGGGTTTTCTGACGTAAAATAAATATGTGCTAAAAACCAATGTTCATAAATATAACGTGCTGATAACTGATACTTTAAGTTATCTTGATTTAAAAATGCTTCCCAGCCCTTTATTTTATTCTGATCATACTTACTTGGTGGCTCAATATGTGACATTTTACCGCCATTTTTAAGCCAGTTCTGTAAATGATTAAACTCTTCGCGCGAAACCCCAGGTAAACCATAAGGCATACCGCCATGAGGTTGCTCGTCAGCTAATCGGTCAAACTCCCCCATTGTTGCACAGGTTTGCGAACGCCCTAATGAAAAATCAAATTCATCATCTAGCACTTCATTAGTTGGTAATTCATAGCTTTGCTTTAACACTAAACTATTAAATAAAACACTTCCCGCTAAGTTTGCTTCTTCACTTTGTACGCGCTCATTTAGCACTGGCGTAAAGTTTTTTTCTCGCCATTGCTGTGTATTGGTTGCATCAAACAATAAACGGCTTGGGGTCGTTGCCAATAAACGAGTTCCATCGTAAACGAGCTCTTTACTCAAACCTCGATCAATACCTTCAGGGGATGAGAGCTTAAGCTGGCAAGGTGCATCGTAACAACCATGGCAAACGACGCAGCGGGTATCGAGTACTGGTTTTACGTTTTGTAAAAAATCAGCTCCAGCAAGGGTAGAATGTGGAACGATACGTTCTTGCGCTTGTTCAGGGCCAAATAAATCATCGTAATGTGCATTACCTAAGTAAGCACAGCCACTAAGGATAATTAATACGAATGTACTTATTATTATTTTTTTCATTCGTCCTCGTCACCTAAATCGAAGGTAGGCATCATATCCATTTGAGGGGAAACGAATGTTTTTTGACCTTCAGTATTCAAAACAATACTTAAAAGAGGCCCATGCGTTAATGTTATCTGCGCATCATGCTCTTGCTCTAATATACTTAAATACAGAGAATCAGTTATAAGCAACTCATAACCGCTAACGGTAATAGCTACACTGCTATCTTCACTTGGATTTTGGCAAATTTGAGCAAGTAACTCATCATCAAGTCCAATTGATATTTCAAAATCAGGCTGCTCTAAATCTCTATTACTTAATGATTCATCTAATAGAAATAAAGGAAGGGTTAAATTGCTATTTTGTTCAAATTCCATTGCGTTCTCTGCACTTTCTGACGATTTAATTGGCGAGCATTATAACAAACTAGCGAGTAAATTAACGCTAAAGCTAATGTAACTGTTTAAACGTCATCTATAACAGATTCGATCACCGAAAATACAGCACCTTGAGGGTCGCATATAACACTAAAACGACCAACATCGGGGATATCTGTTGCAGGAACACATACTTGTCCACCTAGGCTAGCGGCTTTATTTACTGCTGCATCGCAGCTCTCTACTGCAAAATAAATCATCCAATGAGCAGGAATATCTTCAGGCCAGTCGCTTGTCATCTCAAGCATACCGGCAATTGGCTGTCCATCAACCAAAAATAAAGTGTAGTTCATACCTTCTATTGGCTTTATTTCACTTTCCCAGCCTAGTAAAGCACAGTAAAAGTCTCTACTTACTTTACTATTTCTGGTTGCTAACTCATGCCAATAAGGAGTGTTTAATTCACCTAAGTACTTACAACCTTTATGCTCATTGCCTTGCCATAGTGCAACAGTGGCACCTACAGGATCTTTTAGCATCAACATTCGTCCTGCATTCATAACATCATGAGGACCGGCAATAACTTCAGCACCTAGTTCTTTAGCTTTTAGCGCACAATCATCAACATTGTCGACGGCAATGTAAGCCAACCAATGACTTGGGATCCCTTCACTAATTTGCTCTTTAGGCATTTCATACATAGCGGCTATATCACCACCTTGCTTTTGTAGCATGGTGTAATATATGTCCTCCCCAATAGGTTGATCGTCATACCCCCAATCAAATAATGATGTATAAAACGCCTTACCATCTTTCCAATTATGCGTACAAAGTTCTGACCAACAAAAAATGCCATGTGGATGATTATCAATTTCACTCATTATTAAACCCTTATTATTCTATTTTTATCTAAACGAGCTCTGTCACATTTTATAAACTACATAATTGAACAGATCATAAATTGAGATTAGAGCAATAACTAAGCGGAGTCGATAAAAGAAGGGCAAGAATTCGTTATTCAGTTGTTTCATATATGAGATTTTTAACGCAGTTAGCGTCAGATTTAATCCCTCAAATTGATTAAATATTATTGCTGATCGATATAAATGATTTACTAAGAAGTCCTTCGCTCTAGAGGAATCCCTAAATCACTTTTTTGCAGACGTAAAAAAGCCCGAATCATTAGATTCAGACGCTCTACAATATAAAGTCGGTACGCTACGCAGTATATCAGCGTCGGGAGTCGCTACGCTCGCCCGACCTATATGATGGGTGTTGGATGAGTGTACATTAATTGTGCTATTTTTACTTTTCTGCAGACGTAAAAAAGCCCGAATCGTTAAATTCGGGCTTTCTGCAATTTTAAGCCTGGTAATGTCCTACTTTCACATAGCAAATGCTACACTATCATCGGCGCTGTTTCGTTTCACTACTGAGTTCGGCATGGGATCAGGTGGGTCCAAAACGCTATTGTCACCAAGCAAATTTGGGCGTTAATTCGTATCGCTACAAACTAACTGAATTTGGAAAATATCTGATAATATTTTTTAAGTCTTTCTAAGTAATATCTACTTTAGTCATATTAACTTCTTCGCGTGTTTCACTATCACATAAAACGCGTTTGGCGTTGTAT
>NZ_JADYXI010000017.1:0-98550 GCF_015864375.1 Pseudoalteromonas sp. SWYJZ19 | reverse complement strand
ACGAGTGAAACGTTATATTCTTCCAGAAAAAAGAAAACGGCCCAAAAGTAGGACCGTTCGAATTTCAAAAACTCGGTACACCATTAAGTCAAAGCATGCTTAACTGAATGGTGTTAGCTTATAAAGCGGCATTTTTAATGTGTATTAAATAGAGTTAACGTGCGCTAACGATTGCTGAAAGTTCTTTTTTATCGCCATCGCTTAAAAATGCTATTTCTAATGCATTTTTTTGGGCTTTTTCCATATCAGCTTGAGATAAGCCCGCTTTAGGTGCTGCAACGGTATATTCGTACTCAATTTCAATGCCTTCAACCGCAGGGTCATCAGTATTAATACACGCTAAAATACCGTGATCTAAAAACTGTTTAAGTGGGTGCTTAGCTAAATCGTTTACTGTACTGGTTTGAATATTACTTGTTAAGCACGACTCAATACCAATACGGTTATCGCGTAAGTAATCCATTAGTTTTGGATCTTCAATAGCTTTAACGCCATGCCCTATTCGGCTTGCACCTAACTCATTAATTGCTTGCCAAATACTTGGAGCACCGAGTGCCTCTCCAGCATGAATAGTCGAAGCTAAATAAGCATTTCGTACTTGTTTAAAGTGCTCTACAAACAACTCACCAGGAAAGCCAATTTCGTCACCGGCTAAATCAACAGCGACTAAATCATTTTTAAATGCGAGTAAAGCATCAAGCTCTTTTTGACATGTTTTTACGCCATAAGTACGCGATAAAATACCAATCAAGTTAGCTTTTATATTTGCATCCTTTGTTGCTGATTTAATACCATCAACAACCGCCTCTACAACCCCTTCTGGGTGTAAACCTTGGCTTTGTGCCATGTAGTAAGGGCTAAATCGAAGCTCTACATAATCAAGGCCTTGTGCTTGTGCATCTTCAATGTTTTCAATCGCTATGCGTCTACACGCATCGTAGTCGCCAAGTACAGTGACACCCCAATCTAACTTTTGTAAAAAAGCCATAAGGTTTGGCTCAGGGTCAATAACTTGAACATGAGGAATTAATGCCTCAACGTTATCTGCAGGTAACTCTATATTAAACTGACGACCAAGTTCTAATATGGTTTGCGCACGTACATTACCATCTAAATGACGGTGAATATCTAGCAAAGGTAATTTTCTATTGATCATAATAGCAACCCAGTTTAGTTAAATTTGCGCGCATGATACGCAGATATAGTTATTTTTCAAGTCTATATGGTTTGCGTTAAGTTTAAGCGGTCATATGTCTGCTTTTTGTGCAAAAAATAACGTTACTTATTTATTTGATAAATAATGCCAAAGAGTTTTAAAAAGCGTATTTGCATCAATAGGTTTGGTAATATAACTATTCATTCCAGAGGCTAATGCCTTTTTAACGTCATCGTCATGGGCATTCGCCGACAAGCCAATTATGGGTAAATCAATTAACCCTAAATCACAACGAATTACTTTTGTTGCTTGGAGTCCATCCATTTTTGGCATCTGAATATCCATAAGAACAATGTCGTAGCTATTTTCGGTTAGCTTTTCTATGGCTTCAAAACCATCATTAGCAATGTCGGCAATACACCCTTTTGTTTTTAAAATGGCACTGGCAACATGCTGGTTAAGTGGGTTATCTTCGACTAAAAGTAACTTATAGTTTGCGAATGATAAGGTACTTACATCTATTTCGTCGTATTGCTGTTGAATTTGCTCTGCCTTTGGTAAAGGCGATATAAGCGGCAAACTAAATGTAAATGTAGAACCTTTACCTTCATAACTGACTAAATCAATTGCACCACCCATTAACTCAACCAGCTTTCTGCAAATACTTAACCCTAAGCCTGTACCACCATATTGACGTGAGGTTGAGCTATCGGCTTGCGCAAACGGTTTAAACAATTGTTTTTGTGCTTCGCTACTAATACCAATACCCGTATCGTTAATACTAAAGTAAGTCATTTTTTTCGACTGCCAAATTTTCAGAGTGATCTCACCTTCCCCTGTAAATTTAACCGCATTATTGAGCAGATTCAGCAGCACTTGTTTTAAGCGGATTGGATCGGTATTAATGACCAAATTTGATGTTTTATCAAAATCTAGACTTAACTTTATTGATTTAATGTCAGCTTCAAACTGAAGTAAATTAAGCATTTCATCCGCTAAACTCGCTACATTAATAGGCTCTTGCATTAAGTCTAGCTTGCCTGCTTCCATTTTTGAAAAGTCGAGCACATCGTTTAATACCCGCAGTAAAACACCCAGTGCTCCATCTGCTTGTTCAATGTAACTTCTTGCTTGTTGCCAATCATTCTGTTGCAGCGCTAAATAATGCAGCCCTTTTATACCGTTAATAGGGGTACGGACTTCGTGACTCATGTTTGCTAAAAACTGTCCTTTAATATGACTCGCTTCATCTGCTTTTTGTTTTTCTTTGCGTAATGTATGCGTTTGCTTAGCCACTTGTTCGCGAATTTGTATGTTTGTACCTGTAACTGAAATCAAAAATGTAATCAGTAACCACACAAACAACATACCTACTATTTGTGCAAGCCAATACATTAACCAAGACGTTCTAACTATTGGTTCATATAACTCGACCTGCCACATGCGTTTGCCAATCAACAATTGATATTCTTTAAACAGCGTTTGCGAGTTATCGGTATCGGCAATATAAATTGCCTGCTTTTTCCCTGGTATCGTTGTATCAAAAAAACTGACTGAAATTGAGTTGTTGTGATCAAATAATAGTGTTTGCGATAAGCGTTTCAGACTGACAATCGCTGCCACAAAACCTTGAAAATCATCTTCGGTAGACGACTCTCCAAAAACAGGATATAAAAAAAGCACACCGTCTTCAGCTGTATTTTGGACTAAATTAATTGGCTCACTTAGTGCAAGTTCATTAAGCTCTTTCGCTTTGCTAAGCGCTGCACCTCTTACTTTACTAGAAGCTAAATCAAACCCTAAAACACCTTCATTATCTTTTAAGGGATATACATATTTTACAGGAAAGTAATTACTACGAGTACCTGCAGGTTGCCAACCTCCATCAAGTGACTTTTCTTTTATGTATAAAGTTTTGCCTGTGGCTGTATTTTCATGTGTTTCAAAATCTGCGAGTTTATTTGCTGGTACATAAGGTATCCATTCAAATGCTAAAATTTCTTGGCTATAGTCCAACTGCTTTGAAGTAAATTGTTTAAACTCTTTAAAGTTCACGTCATCACTACTAGCAAAATATGCCGCTAGTAATCCTAAGTGAGCAGTAATACCATCGAGCTTCTGGCTTATAGCATTTTGCACAGTAAGTATTTTGGCTTCTTGCTTTTGAATGTCTTTTTCTTTTTTAACACTGGCAGCGCCATAAAAACTAACGCTGATCAGTATATAAATTAATAGTGAAGGTAAAATTACCAACATACGGTGGCGTACTTGCGTGTAATTAAAGGCTGCGAGCATGAGTGGAGTAAATATAAGTACACCGATACTGTCACCAATCCACCATGCTATAAAGCTATCAAAAATAGCATGCGTAGGGATCACATTATTCAATGCTAATAAGCTAGTTCCCACACCTGCAGCAATAACACAGCATATTGGCCCTGCTACTATTAGGCTCTGCACACTGTGTTTTAAAGAAGATAAATCTAGTGGAGCCTTTATAACATTTACTATGATTTGACGACCAATCCAAGCCTGTAAAACAGAGGCTAAAGTGACGCAAATAGCTTGTAAAAGCACATTAAAATGAAGAATATCTACGGTGTTATCAAGATGAATTAAGTTAGTACAGAAAGCACCAAGAATAAGGCCAATAAATGACTTACGTCCCCAAATTAAAAAGCTCGCTAAAGCAATTCCTGAGGGCGGCCAAGAGGCGACCGCATAGCCATCAACAGAAAGAAGTGAGTTGCTAAAATACCCAGTAAAGAAGTAAGCACAAGCCAAGCTAAGGGTTAATATTAAAAACTTTCTCAATGCTTGTGCTCCTGAACTACAAAAAATGCTAAGTAGTTATAGTGTAGTCATTTATTGATATAAAACGAGCGCCTTTTCTGCTTGTGCACTATTTTTATAACTTAAAACAGCTTGTTCAGAGAACTGTTTTTTATTGTCACTATTCAGTGCTTTATCAAAAATTCTAGCTGCTAAGTCATAATCACCTTTAGCATTAGCAAGGCAAGCCAGCGCAAGTAATAGTGAATTATTTGAATCATCCTTTTTAAGGCGTTCTTGTATGTTTATTTGCAACTTAGGCGCGTCGGCTGCTGTTGCTTTACTTAATATATTGGCAAGCTCTAAGTGTTGCTCATTATGCTTAACCATTTTAATTAAGTCACTTTCGATAACAGCCAATTGACCTGCTTGCGCCATTTGCATTAAATATGCGGTGTGGGCATGAGCTTGCAGCTTTTTCGGTAACTGTTTATATTTTTCACTCAGTTTGTCTGCATCTAACGCATTAAAGTAGGCACTAAATAACTGCGTCCACTGTGCATCAGTAAGTGCTTTTTTGCGTAATAAACGCGGCAAAAAATCTTCCAGCGCACTAAAGTGTTGTTGCTGTACTAATACTTCTGCATAAAGTTTTAACTCAAGTGCGGTGGCTTTTTTAGCTTCTGCGCTAATACGCATTTGTGATTCAATCGCGCTACTGTCGCCACTTGCCAACCATAGCTTTGCTACTTTTAATTGATGCTCTGGGCTTATTTCAAATAAACGCTCAAGTGCTTTATCTGTTTGATTATTAGCAAGCGCTGCTTTTGCAAGTAATGCTAAGCGAATATCTTCAAACTTATCTGGTACGCTATTACCCGATAGAGCCTGCTCTACATGCTCATAATCATCGTTAATAGCACTCCACAACGCCTGTTCAATCGCTGCTTGTTTACGCTCTTGGCTACGTGCAAAAAAGCCATGTTTAGTATTATGATAAATCGATAATAAGTAGCGGATTAGCTTATATGTAATAAATACGATCGCAGTAATAACAATCACTGTACCGCAAAAAGCAATCATAGTGCCCTCAACTGTATAGTTATTAAATGAGAAAAGGACATAACCTTTCTCATTTATAACGTAAGGAGCTACACCAATAACAAGTACTAACGCAATAACCAGTATTATTAGCCCTATCATTGCACCCACTCCTTAACCTGCTGTGTACTTTGAAGTGTTACTTTAGGGTTAAAGTTAAGTGATTCTTTCTCAAGGTTAGCTATTGATTTTAAAACCATTTGTGTAGCGTTATCGTCTTTCTTAAAATACTCATCAACTAAGCGCTTTGCTTCACTTAAAGTACTAAAGTAGATGCTAGCTTGTTTACTAAGTAACGCATCTTGTGCCTGAGTAATATAAAGCTTAATACGTTGATTAACGAGGTGACGCTCTTGCTCATCAAGAAATGGAGCAACTACTCCCCCTTCTCGGTGGTGAAGTGTTAAAAAGCTGTCTAAAAAGCGACCCCAGCTGTTATTTAAATTCTGCTGCCAATCATTTATATCTTCACTTAATTCATTTTCATCTACTTCGGTAACTTCTTCTGGCAAATTAACTGCATTAAAAACTAAGTCGTCAATACTGCTTAGTACACTGTTTAGCTGTAAATAAATAGCCTCTGTTGCAACAGGTTTAAGGCTATCAAGTGTTTGTATGTCTTGCATAATAGCTTGGCGAACTTCAACTGTTCCAGGGTGTTCGCTAAGTAATGCATCTAAGCGCTTTAAAACAGCACTAGTGCCTTGGTAATCTTTTTCAGCCCATAACTTAAACTCAGCCATACGCTGTAAGCTGGTTACTTCTTGTGGGTTTAAAGACGAGCCTTGTTGCTGCGCTTTTTGCAGGGCTGCTTTTAGCTCTTGCTGATTTTGAGCTGCACTTTCACTTAGGGTTGCGGCTACTTTTTTCTCACTATTAAATAGCGCTTGCTGCAAATTAGATTGTGCTGACTTAAGTGCTTGCAGCTCTTGAGCGAGTAACTTATTTTGCTCACTCAACTCATTCGCGGCCAGGTTTTGCGCCTTACCCGCATTTAATTTTTGATAAAACTCATAACCCACACCTGAGGCCACAATTAGCGAAATAAGAAGTGCAAGCACTGCGACTTTGCTAACCTTTTGTTTATTTTTATTTGCGGTGTTTTTAGCGGCTACAGGCTCTTGTTTAGCTGATTTAACCGAGGCCGTATTAGCTGTTGTTGGAGTGGCTTTTTCTGCCGTAACTGACTTTGACTGTTCGCTCATGTTGCTACCTTGCTGATTAATACAGGTAAACATAGCGTCATCGCTAGCTCCTGCTGCAATATGTATATTAGCCAAACTTACTTGTTGTTGCTGTAAATATGCGGCAATGCGCTCGCTGGCAACATAAAATTGGCACTGTTGTAACCATTGTAGTTGTGGTGCAGCAAGGGGAGTAAAAATGGCATCGACTGCTGCATTACTTGTTATGACTATACCGTGTACATTATTGCTTTTCCAGTGGTCAGTCCAGTTACCACCTAATTCACTTATCGGTTCACGTTTGTACACTACGCAATTATTTAAAAAAGCACCGCGCTCTTTAAGCACTTTTGCTATATCTGGGCGACCGCCTTGTCCTTTAACCAAAACTATATTACTACCATCAACCTGAGCAAGTGATTTTAGAGCCAGTAACCCCTCTGAATCATATTGCTTAGATTTAGGCAATGCAGCACGCACACCAAATTGTTCATATATTGTGTCGGCTGTTTGTTGGCCTACCGCATAAAACTGCGCTTTTGTATTTATATCTGGTTTTAGTTGCGCAAGCGCACTGACTGCATCTTGCGATATAAATATTATTTTGTCCGCATTTAACAGCGGACTCAGCTCAGTGCTAGAGGGTGTTAAATGCGTTATTTTTAATACCGGAAACAAAGACGCCTGATAACCCGCTTGCTCTAATTGCTGTGCAAGGGCTGCGCCTTTTCCTTCGGGCCGAGTTATCAGAATATGTGTCATTTATGCGTCTCTATAAACTTCAGCTAATATTTTGTCTGCGCCTTGAGCTAGTAATTTTTTAGCAAGCTCAATGCCTAGTTTTTCTGCATCATTTACATGACCAGTTACTTCGTCGCGTAAAATTTCGCTGCCATCAACAGCACCCACTAAACCACGCAAATGTACCTGCTCGCCATCAACTAATGCATAAGCACCAATAGGCACTTGGCAACCACCTTCTAAATGGCGATTCATCGCACGCTCTGCATTTACGCGAATACGTGTTTGAGTATGCTCAAGTGGTGCAAGTAATGCTTTTGTTACTTCATCATCAATACGGCACTCAATACCTACAGCGCCTTGACCATTTGCCGGTAATGATACTTCTGGCTCAATATAGTCGGCAATACGCGACTCCATTTCTAAACGAATAAGCCCTGCTGCAGCCAAAATAATAGCATCGTATTGGCCATCATCTAACTTACCTAAACGCGTATTTACATTACCGCGTAAATCACGAATATCTAAATCAGGACGAAGTGCTTTAATTTGGCACTGACGGCGCAAACTCGAAGTGCCCACAATAGCGCCCTGTGGTAGAGCGTTTAAATTAGCAAAATTGTTTGATACAAACGCATCTCGCGGATCCTCACGCTCACAAATAGTATACAGCTCTAATCCTTCTGGGAACTCTACTGGTACGTCTTTCATAGAATGTACGGCAATATCAGCTCGGCCATCTAACATGGCTTGCTCAAGCTCTTTAACAAATAAACCCTTACCGCCAATTTTGGCCAAAGGCGTATCTAAAATTATATCCCCTTGCGTCGACATTGGGACTAATTCTACGCGTACATCTGCATGAAAACGCTCAAGTTCAGCTTTTACAAATTCGGCCTGCCAAAGTGCTAAAGCACTTTTACGAGTTGCGATGCGTACTAATTTTGTTTTTTCTGTCATAAGGGTATCCAATTAATTACTGCGTTTAGCTAGTTTTAGTCAGCTAAAATTCTAAATTCTTTTTGGGCAATTAAATTACCTTGCTCATCTACAACATCAACACGCCAGTGGCCTGTTTGTGTGTCCATAATATTTTTTGTTGAGTAGGTTCTGTAGCGAGGCGAAGTAACATTGAGTGTAATTTCAGCCATAGTTTCATCTTCAAACGTCCAAACATGTTTAACTTGCTGCCCTTGAAGGTTTTTAATCTCGCTAAAAAACGATAACCCTTCATCAAACTGACTTAACCTAATATCTGCCGCAAACACATTAGTAGGCTCACGCTTACTTACTTTACGAGTAAGTACCGCACGGCTAATTTTATCTGTGTCTATTTGCGCGCCTAATGCCACACTTGCCACTTGTGCTGTAGGCGAAAAACCTTCAGTACCACTCAATGCACCATCATCGCTTTTTTGATCTAAAAGTAAGTCACTCTGATCAGCATACTCAGCTATATTTTCAGCTTCTTCGGTTTCTTCCTGCGCATCATTATCAAGGTTTGAGTTTAACTCTGTATTAATACTCTCACTTTGATCAATCACAATATCGTTGCTAGCTAATAAAACTGTATCATTATTTACTGGATTCACTTTATCAGGTGCATTATTTGATATGCTTTGCTCAACTTCATTCTGCGCAGCTAATAACGGTTCAATGCTCGTTTGCGTTATCTCTGCGGACTCGTTAGGAATGTTGTTTATTGATGATTCAGGCTCAACATCCGTTACTTCAACGTTTGTCTGGTTTTGAGCGTTACTGCTAAAGCTTAAAAATTGTTCCTGCTCATTTGGATGCTCACCTTGCTCTGCACTGGCTGAGGTTGTTAAGCCATATACAACTGCTGCAGAGGTCATTAATACCAACATAGCAATACTCACAATACGACGCCAATTCCACTCGTAGCTTACCGTTGGTACACTCTCTTGTAGTTCGCGTTTAACATTTGCTTTAATAACTATTTTTTGACTCATATTGACCTCAGCGGTTCCAAAATTAGCTTAAACGAGCAATTAACCATTGGCGAATAGCTTGCAATTCTTCTGCGCAAACTTGATGAGCCATTGGGTATTCTTGCCAGCTTACATCCATGTTATGTGCTGTTAATACTTCAAACGCACTTTTTCCCGCACTATGCGGTACTACGTTGTCTTGACTACCATGCGCCATAAATACATTTAAATCGGTATGTTTTGCTTCATCAGCAAATTTTTGCGGCACACACATATAAGTAGAAAGCGCCATAACACCCCCAAGCTTTTGCTCAAAGCGCGGCGCTAAATGCAGCGACACAACACCACCTTGAGAAAAACCAGCTAAAATAATTTTATTAGCGGGTATGCCATTAGCAATTTCTTTGTTGATTAGTTCTTCTACTTTAGCAGCCGAATCTCTTACGCCTTGTTCATCGGCACGCTTATCTAATTCTATAGATTTAATATCGTACCAAGAGCGCATTTCCATACCACCATTTATGGTGACCGGTTGCACTGGTGCATGCGGAAAAACAAACCGTATACCCAGTTCACTTGGTAAATTAAGCTGCGGAGCCACTGGTGCAAAACCATCCCCAGAATCGCCTAAGCCATGTAACCAAATAACCGTTGCTTTATGCTCGCTTTGAGCTGGAAATTCTACAAACTCTAAACTCATAGTGTTGATTGCCACTTAACTTCTTGGCCTGCTTGGCGAGTTGATGCTTCATTTATAAACGCCCAAAATTCTGCACCCGAACGGTTATCAATCCATAACCCATCGCGCATTTCAAAATGATGACCGTTAAACTTAGTCGCAACCCATACTTGATGAAGAGGCGCTTGTTTATTGATTACTATTTTACTTTTATCAGGAAAAATAATTTCTAAAATACCTTGTGCCGATTCGTAATCTAAATCAGCTTCGCAATCATCAACTTGCTCTTCAATAGTGAACATAAGAGCTTCGGCTAATTGGTGATATTCGTGTTCAGTCATTGTTATTTCCTTTGCAGGCGAGCCGCCTAATATTGGGTACGTTTTAGCTTTAAAAGTGTACTGTTAGTGTAACAGGAATAAAATCATCCGCGAATAGCTGCATTTTTTAGATATTCTGTTACTCTGCGATTATAAAGCCAGCAACCATATTAATCTAATGAAAGCGACGCATACCTTACAATTAAAAAAACTATTAATAAGCACTGTACTGTTAAGCGCCTTAGCTGGCTGTGGGCAGAGCGGTCCGCTATATTTACCAGAACAACAAACAGAGCAAAACCAACCTCAAAATACAGCTAAGCCAGCCACTACCGCTGAGCAAGCAAAAACACAGCAAAGTCAGGAGCAATAAATGGATTATTTTAACTACAAAAACAACCAATTATTTGCCGAAGACGTAAGTGTGGCAAGCATAGCGCAGCAATACGGCACACCTTGTTATGTATACTCGCGTGCTACGTTTGAGCGCCATTACCTAGCGTTTGCTAACGCCACTAAAAATCATAAAAGCTTGGTGTGTTACGCCGTTAAAGCAAACTCAAATATAGCCGTACTTAATATATTAGCGCGCTTAGGATCGGGTTTCGATATTGTGTCGAAGGGTGAACTTGCACGTGTAATTAAAGCAGGAGGCGATGCCTCTAAAGTGGTTTTTTCGGGCGTGGCTAAAACGTCTGACGAAATAGCGTACGCATTAAAGTTAGGCATTAAATGCTTTAACGTTGAATCAGCCTCTGAGCTTGAGCGAATTTCAGAAGTTGCTTGTGAGCTAAATCTAGAAGCGCCTATTTCTATTCGCGTAAACCCCGACATAGATGCAAAAACACATCCGTATATTTCTACCGGCTTAAAAGAGAATAAATTTGGTATTGATATACAAACGGCGGTGAGTGTTTATCAACAAGCGGCGGCTTTACCTGGTTTAAAAATAATTGGTGTTGATTGCCATATTGGCTCTCAATTAACCGAAGTAAGACCCTTTTTAGAAGCCCTTGATAAACTCATGGCGCTTATTGATGAGCTAAAAACTAACGGCATTGAGCTAACTCACTTAGATATTGGTGGCGGTTTAGGCGTGCCATATAACAACGAGCAACCACCGCACCCAAGTGAGTATGCCGCGCAAGTTACCGAGCGCTTAGCTAACTATAAACACCTTGAACTGATTTTTGAACCAGGGCGCGCTATAGCAGCCAACGCAGGTATTTTAGTTACTCAAGTTGAATTTATTAAGCAAAACCAAGACAAGTTTTTTGCCATTGTAGATGCAGGTATGAACGACATGCTTCGCCCTGCGCTTTATCAAGCGTGGCAAAAAATTATTCCGGTATCCGTTCGCGACGACGAAACACCTACTCACAACTTTGATATTGTGGGCCCGGTGTGCGAAACCGGCGACTTTTTAGGAAAAGATCGTGAGCTTGCGCTTAAACAAGGCGATTTACTCGCGCAACGAAGTGCTGGTGCATATGGCTTTACCATGAGTTCAAACTACAACTCGCGCCCGCGTGTTGCAGAAATAATGGTAGATGGTGAGCAGCACCATCTTATTCGTGAACGCGAAACTATTGAAAGCCTTTATCAAGGTGAGAAAGTTTTACCATAAACGTTTTTGTCTACTAGCTGCTCTGTGGCATGATTAGCACAGAGCAAAACCGAATTAGAGCGCTATGTTAGTTAATTTTTCCAAAATGCACGGCTTAGGCAACGACTTTGTTGTGATTGATAACATTACACAAAATGTTTTTTTGTCGCGAGATCAAATCAAAAAACTGGCAGATCGCCATTTTGGCATTGGCTTTGACCAATTGCTAATGGTTGAAGCGCCATACTCTCCTGATCTCGACTTTCATTATCGAATATTTAATGCCGATGGTACCGAAGTAGAACAATGCGGTAACGGCGCACGCTGTTTTGCCCGCTTTGTACGTATGAAGGGCCTTACTAACAAGCATAAAATTACTGTGTCGACCAAGTCGGGCAACTTAACGCTCTACATAGAAAAAGACGGTCAAGTAACGGTTAACATGGGTCATCCAAATTTTGAGCCAAGTAAAATCCCTTTAAAAGCGAGCAAGCGTGAGCTTACTTATATTATTAGAACCGAAGAACACACTGTATTTAGTGGCGCGGTATCTATGGGTAACCCGCATTGCGTACTAGAAGTTGACGACGTAACCACCGCGCAAGTTGATATATTGGGGCCATTACTTGAAAACCACGAACGCTTTCCGCAAAAAGCGAATATTGGTTTTATGCAGGTTGTATCGCAAGAACACATTAAATTAAGGGTATGGGAGCGAGGCGTTAACGAAACCCTAGCCTGTGGCACAGGCGCATGTGCAGCAATGGTTATTGGTCATATGCAAAATAAGTTATCAACAACCGTTCAAGTAGATTTACCAGGCGGTAGCTTGCAAGTACGTTGGAGTGGCGAAGGTCACCCTGTACGCATGACAGGCCCCGCAGAGCACGTATTCGACGGACAAGTAGCGCTATGAGCGAGCTAAGTAAAGAACAGGTTATTGATTACTTACATCAACATCCTGATTTTTTGGTTCAACACCCGGAGCTACTCGCACAACTTGAGCTGCACCAACAAGCTCAAGGTGCAACGTCGCTGGTACATATTCAGCAACGCCAATTACGCGAGCACAACACGCTTTTAAAAAGCCAAATAGACGCGATGAGCAAGCATGCAACGCAAAACGAGCTTGTATATCGTTTGTTTAGCCAGTGCCATCGCCAGCTTTGGAATCATGACGACTTTGATACGCTAGCAAATAACCTGCGCAATATAATTTGCTCAAGTGAAGATGTTAACGACTGCAAATTAGTAAAATATAATCCCGAATACGACGAACTTATTGCACATCGCCTTACCCATTCTGGGCATTATTTAGGGCGTATTAATCAGCAAGAACGCGAACAATTATTTAGTGAAGATACACAATCTGTCGCCATTTATTTAATTGGCGACACTACACACCCTATCGCTATTTTGGCGTTTGGTAGCAGTAACGTAAACCATTTTGAGCCCGCTCAAGATAACCT
The DNA here is from genome assembly GCF_015864375.1 of Pseudoalteromonas sp. SWYJZ19. Lineage (NCBI taxonomy): Bacteria > Pseudomonadati > Pseudomonadota > Gammaproteobacteria > Alteromonadales > Pseudoalteromonadaceae > Pseudoalteromonas > Pseudoalteromonas sp. SWYJZ19. The sequence continues at coordinate 85,570 of NZ_JADYXI010000017.1, read as the reverse complement.
GTTTGTACTCGACTTTATAAACGCATTACACCTGCGGTTGCAAAAACTAGCATGAGTGACGATGCGCCTAATACTACCCAGTTAAGCGACAATTGGCGTACACCTATAACGCTATTTAGCGATTATTTAAAGTTTGAAAAACAATATTCAGCGCACACCGTAAACCAATACGTAAGCCAACTTGGCTTTGCAGCCCTTTATTTTAGCAAACTATGTGATGACTGGTTTGGCGTACAAGGCGAGCATATTCGCCGCTACAGCATGGCACTGCGATCAAAACAATTAAGTGGCCGTACAATTAGCTTAAAGCTCAGTTGTATTCGCAGCTTATATAAGTTTTTAAAAGCAAAAAATATTGCCGAGCAATTGCATTACCATAATCCGGCGGTGGGTATAAAAGGTCCTAAGTTTGCAAAGCCCCTACCTAAAAATCTCGACGTAGATCAAATGGCGCGCTTACTCGAAATACCCGACGACGAGCCTCTCGCAATTAGAGATAAGGCAATGATGGAGCTTATGTATTCATCAGGGCTGCGTATAAGCGAATTAGTTGGCGCTAACATGCAAGATATTAGCGCTGCTAATGGCGAAATTTTAGTGCGTGGTAAAGGCAATAAAGAGCGATTAATTCCGGTGGGTAAAAAAGCGTTAGACGCATTAAAAAAATGGCTCACAATACGCCCTCAATTTACAAAGCCCGATGAAATAGCAGTATTTTTAAGTAGCCAAAAAAATCGTATTTCGATTCGCCAAGTGCGCCTACGCATGCAAGAGTGGGGAATAAAACAAGGCATTAGCTCGCAGGTTCACCCGCATAAGCTGCGCCACTCGTTTGCGTCACATATTTTAGAATCATCTGGTGATTTACGCGCCGTGCAAGAATTACTAGGGCACAGCAGTTTGTCGGCTACACAAGTGTATACGCATTTAGATTTTCAACATTTAGCCAAGGTGTACGACAACACTCACCCTCGCGCAAAAAAACGAACTGATTAGGAAAATAAATATGATCCGATTTAATCGTGCTATTAAGCCATTTTCTGTCATGAGCTTTGATTTAGACGACACGCTATACAGCAATCACCCTATTATAAAAGCAGCCGTTAAAGCCCAACAAAATTATTTAAACGCGCTACCGGGCTATCAAGAGCAAGGTCCAAAGTACTGGCAACTATGTCGCGAACTTGCCGTAATACAAAACCCAGATCTCGCAGATGATGTAACTAAATGGCGCAAACACACCCTACGTTTAGCGCTTTCTAAACTTGGGTTTACCGCAGATGATGTAGAGCGCCATGCAAATGCCGCCTATAACGCCTTTGCCGATGCGCGCAGCAACATAGTCGTAAGCGATGACGTACTAAACTTACTAGATAATCTAGCCAAACATTTTACGCTTGTTGCAATTACTAACGGTAACGTTGAAATTGAACGCTTTAATTTACACAACAAATTTGAGCTAGTATTACAAGCAGGTATGCACGGTAAAGCAAAACCCCACACCACTTTATTTGATAAAGCAGCCACACATTTAAACGTTGCTAAAAGCGATATTTTACATATTGGCGATAGCCTAGACACCGACGTACAAGGCGCAAATAATGCCGGCTGCCAATCGGTATGGTTAAACGGTCAAGGCGCTAACTATGCCTATAAAGGGCTGGCTGATATTGAAATAGTCAACATCCATGCTTTAACGCACTTTATTAAATAATACCAATTGCATTAAATAAGTGTTCTATTATAGCGCTAAGAAAATAGCACAATAACAAGGCGAAAATTGTGACATATAGTTGTTCTATATAAATAATTTTTAACGCAGTTAGTGAGTTATTTAATGCGATAAAATGATCATGTTTTAATAAAATTGGTATAAACTCGTTTAAAAATAAGAGGTCACAATGAGCCACTATACCAAGCTAATCACCTTGCTATTAATTGGCTCGCTTAGCCTTAACGCTTATTTATTATGGCCGCAGCCTGCGTTAACTACACCACAAAAAACGCAAAGTGCCCAGCAAAGCATATCGCCTAAACAACAAAATACGTTACTAAATACGGCAAAGCAGCAATTTAAACAACACCAATTTGAAGCCGCACTTAGTAGCTATCAACAACTCAAAAATAGCTACCCAGAAAGTGCAAAAAAACTTTATTCATCGTGGCTGATACAGCTTAAAACATGGCTAAATAGCAATTTATTACTCAGCGAGTCATTTCTCAATGCGCTATTAAATAACAGCCCTTATAACGTAGAATTACTTAACTTACAGGTTGAGTATTTAATAAATAGCGAGCAAACACAAAACGCCATTATTGCTTTATTTGAGCTTAATTCATTACAACCTGCTGATCAGCAAAGTAACGAAAATACACGTTTAAATACGCTCACTCAAAACGAATTACACACATTAACTGAGCAACAAAATTGGCAAGCTATTATTGAGCAAACACAAATTTGGCTTGATTATAAAAGCGATAACGCGCAGTTTTTATATCCGCTTGCGTACGCCTACTTTCAGCAAGGCGATTTAATTAGTGCACAAGCAACCCTTGATCGAATGCCAAACCAGCACAATCTAAAAAGCCAAGTGCAAACACTGCAAGCTATGATCAATAAAGCACAATCGCAAGACGACTTTGTTGCTTTAACGCCTTACGGCGCGCATTACTTAATAAACACCGAAATAAATAACAATCTATCGACCGAATTAATGATTGATACAGGCGCAAGCGTAACCTCACTACCTACAAGTATAATTGAGCAAATTTCGCCACAGCCTTTGTATTTAGGCGATGTAACGGTAAATACAGCGAATGGTCAAATTGTTGTAAAGCGTTATCAAATTGAATCGTTTAAAGTGGGCTCGCAAATTATTTATGGTTTTGAAGTGTTGAGCATTGAAAACACACGCGGACAAGGTTTGCTAGGGATGAACTTTTTATCGCGATTTAAATTCAATATAAATCAGCAAACAGATGAGCTAGAGTTAAGCGCTAAATAATTAAAAATCCAAAGGTAACACATGACACTAAATAACTATTTAAAAGCACTTGCTGAAAATCCAAAAAGCATTCAATTTACCGATACAATGGCGGTGATTGAAGCAAATTACGACTTTACTGCATGTGGCTTTAATAACCATGGATTACTTAGCGCTGCGAGTGAGAACAACGGCTCATGTAAAATTTTTGCGTTTGCTAAATTAAACGATTTAAGTAAACAAAATACGTTGGATTGTTTTGGTAAGTTTTACCGAGAAGACGTGCTGCAAAACCCAAAAGGCAATGATCACCTAAATATTCGCACTTTTATGTTAGCACCAGAGGCAACACCTTTTTTAGGTATTACCTTTGAAGGCGAGCCACTAAAAGAAAAATAGCCAGCAAAAATTAAAGTGGCTTTTCCATAAAGTAACGCGTACCTGAGCGTGGGTAATTATTAAGTTGATACTTAACACTATAACCGCGCTTTTCGTAAAAAGGTTTTGCTTGAAAATCAAGTGTATCAAGCTGAGCAGTTGTTGCTCCTAGCTCAACAGCAGCTTGTTCAAGTTCCGTTAGCAGTTTATCTGCAAGCCCTTTACCTCGTGCACTATCGCTACACCAAAGCCAACTAATCATCAGCCAATTTCCAAACACACACCCACTAATACCGGCAACAAGCTCGCCCTGCTCATCAGTAAATTTATAACCTAATGGCACTCTTTGCGCATCAAAATGCTGGGCGTTAAATTCAACCATTTGTGCGCGAAGCGCTGAGTTTAACGCATCGGTATTATCTACTTTTAATTGATACATTTATCGCCCTTAAAAAGCAGATACTAGCAAATTAGCTCAATCAATAAAGATTATTTTTACCGTAAGGTACTTCAAGCATATTGCTGCCGGTTTTTTCTGGCTGACCGCACATTTCGTCGTAAGCGCTTGTTTGGCGCAGTACCATTTCGGCATACGCTATTTTGTCAAAACGCTTTTGAACATGCAGTGGGCTTAGCGCTCTTAAAAACTCACCGCTGTCTTCTGTTACATAGTATTCAACGTTATTAATCATTACTGATACTTGATAAAGCGCCATATCTAACGAGTGAACAATGACTTTTTGTAGCGGCTCGTGCTTTTTTAACTGTGAAAATTTAATACCCATCTTGGCTACCTTTTTATATTTAACCTGAGTTCTGGTTATTTAACATTATCGATACGCAGCTTTGCTATAATCACGATCAAATTTTTATTAGCCGCTGGCGTCACACGTTATGAGCACAAAAATCCGACTCGCTAAATATATTGCCCATGCAGGTATTTGTTCTCGTAAACAGGCATCGCGTTTAATTGATGAAGGTGTTGTGACTGTAAATAATCGCCCAGCGAATCATATAGATCACGTTGATGAGCAAGACATTGTAATAGTGAACGAAAAAGAAATTAAAGATGCTGCCGATTTAGTTTATTTTGCGTACCACAAACCAGTAGGTATTGACTGCAAATTAAATATTGATGACCCTGCCAGCCTTATTCACCATTTGCCCACACTCACCCGCGTTTACCCTATTGGTCGATTAGATAAAGACTCTCGCGGTTTGCTTATTTTGACCAACGATGGGGATTTTTGTAATCAACTAATACATCCTGACTTCCACCAGTCTAAACATTATTTAGTCACCGTAAATAAGCCTTTAGACGATGCTTTTTGTAAAAAAATGGCAGCAGGCGTACCCGTTGATAAACACATAACCCTGCCTTGTGAAGTAAATAAAATAGCCAGCAATCAGTTTAGTATTGTTTTAAAACAAGGGCTAAACAGACAAATACGTAAAATGGCGCATTATTGCGGATATAAAGTAATTGATTTATTTAGAGTGCAATTTAGTGACCTCACCCTTTCAAAACTAAACCTACCTGAAAACCAATATATACAAATTAATAAAAACGATATTTCAAAAATCTAATACCAAGTCACTTAATTACATCTCAAAAAGTTAAAAATAAACTTGCAATTACAGATTACAGGTGTAGTCTTTAATTAAAGATTACATTTGTAGGCAATAGCATGATTGAGTTATCAAAAGCAGAGTTTGACGTGCTCGATGCACTTTGGATTAACTACCCCGCCACCGCGAGCCAAATAATTGAGCGCTTAAGCGACGATAAGCAATGGCACGAAAAAACCATTAAAACCCTACTAGGTCGACTAGTAAAAAAAGGCGCACTTACATTTGAAAAAGAAGGTCGTCAGTATATTTATATGCCGTGTATGGAGCGCGCCGACTACACCTTAAAAGAAAGCCAAAACTTTATTGAGCGCTTTTTTAGTGGACGTATTGCGCCACTTGTAAGCGGTTTTGCTAAATCGGAGCAGCTTTCTCAGCAAGATATAAACGAGCTTAAAAAAGTTATAGATGACTGGGAAAAAAACCAAAAGTAAGGGATTAACATGGTTATTCAAACTGGTTTTAATTGGTTGATTGAGCAGCAATTACTATTAAGCATTTTGTTTTGTGGATTTATTTTACTCGAGCGATTTGGTTTAAAAGCCCTTGGCTCGCGGTTTGTATATAAATTAGCATGGCTATTACCTGCGGCATTGGTGATTGCTAATTTACCAAATGCGATTAAACCACTGCAAAATAGCAATATTAGCCATTACTTAATCACCCCTAACCAGCCTTTTACACATGAAATGGGTATTAGCTGGGCGCTCATGTATGTACTTATTACCGCAGGGTTATTAATAGCTAGTTTTATTACACATACCCGTTTTGTTAAAAGCCTGCAGTTAACTGAGTTAACACAATTTGAAGGCACTCTTACCGCTGATGTTAAAACTTATACCAGCCAACATGTAGCCACGCCAATGGTGGTCGGTATTTTAAACAGCAAGCTGGTGTTACCGAGTAACTACAATACCCAGTTTGATAAAGCCACATTAGCGCTTATTTTAGAGCACGAAAACGTACACATAAAACGCAAAGACAACCTAACAAACGCACTTATGTTACTACCTACTATTTTACTTTGGTTTAACCCACTAGCTTGGTTTTGTTACGCAAGCATGCGCCGACTACAAGAGCTGACTTGTGATGAACGGGTACTTAGCAATAAAACCACACAACAACATATTTTATATAGCAAAGCCTTAATAAACTGCGCGGCAAATGCGCCCACAGGACTTATGGCTTATTCACACTACGGAGATAAAAAAACCATGTTACAACGACTAACTAATATAAAACACAGTGGGGAGCGTTCAAAGCTTGCTAAAGGTGGCTTATTACTTGTAGCCGCAAGTATGCTAAGTGGATTAGCGATTGCAAAGCAACCAGAGGCAATGACTAAAGAGGATCACATTTCACCGACAATGCGTATTGAACCCCTTTATCCAATACAAGCAGCTCAACAAGGCATCAGCGGCTCAGTGGTATTAAAGTACGATATAACTCCCAATGGTGAAACCGCTAATGTTTCTGTTGTTAGTGCAAAGCCTGAAGCCATATTTGACCGTGAAGCTAAAAAGGCGCTAAGACAGTGGCAATACAAACCCTCATCAATGGGTTATCAAAACGTACTTGTACAGCTCGATTTTGCAATAAACAATGAAGTTGCTAATACCGATTTAATAGAGCGAATTAAAGTATCGCACTAACTTTATTAGATTTTTCAAGACTACAAAGCAAGCGCCCTTTTAGGCTGCTTGCTTTGTGGTTTTAAAGTATAAACCTACAAACTCACCACAATCATGGCAATGGCTGTACCCAAGCCAATAAACCACACTAATGAGCGAATTATATCTAGGTTCATATAGTAAAAAACGCAATACAAAATACGCGACACAATATGCGTAACCGCTAACATTTCGGTCACTGCACCTACAGAGTTAGTGCCCAGTACAACTGCAATAGCGACAGCAAAAACAGCAAGCGATTCAAAACAGTTTTGATGAGCAGCGAGCGCCCGTGCACCAAAGCCGGTTAATTTTTTTTGTTGCGCCCTTGGATGTTTATTGTCGTATCGACCTAATTTTGCCATTGCTATAGCAACCGGCACTTTTGCAAAGTAAGGCATTAATACCGCAAGTAATGCACATACAACTAATGTTGTCATAATTTATCCTTTTGATGTTTCGGATAATTTAGCATAAGCGCAATAAAAAAGCCGCCAGATACGTTTTATGACAAACGCTGGCGGCTAACAATAACATCAGGCTTACTATAGCTAAATATATCCTCAAACCCATGCGACATAATGTCGCAGATGATGAATATTCAACATCATAGTTAATGCATCGCTTTACTTCACAAAGCTTGTTAACTTTACTGCCTTACATTTTAACGATGACGACCATGACCTGGATCTTTTTCACTTTTTTAGCCGCCTTCATGCAAGCATGGCGTAATGCCCTGCAAAGTAAATTAAGTAACGATGTGAGTGTTGCTGGCGTAACTCTCTCCCGCTTTATTATTGCAGGCCCTATTGCTGCCGTGTATTTATATGGTTTGTATCAATACCAAGATACCGCCATGCCTACGTTTAATAATGCCTTTTGGGGATTTATTATAGGCGCAAGTGTGATGCAAATACTTGCCACTGGTTTAATGGTTAAGTTATTTAAAATGAATAATTACGCCGTAGGTGCTGGGCTTGCCAAAAGTGAGGCGTTAGTGGCTGCTATTTTAGGTGTATTATTTTTTGGCTCGGCACTTTCTTTACTCGGTTGGCTTGGTGTGTTTTTTGGCGCTATTGCCGTATTGCTACTCAGCGGCATAACAAGCGTTAAACACTTTAATGCTAAAACGGCATTACTAGGACTTTCTTGTGGTACTTGCTTTGCACTTACATCACTGTGGGTACGTGAAGCGAGCTTAAACTCAGGATTATTATTTCCACACTCAGCCGCTTGGGTTTTGCTGTTTGTAATTAGCTTACAAACACTAATACTACTGAGCTATTTATTATTAAAAGAGCCGCAAACACTCAGTAAACTGTGGCAATACAAAGGCACTACAGCCGCAATTAGTGTTTTTAGTTGTATCGGCTCTATTGGCTGGTTTAGTGCAATGAGCTTACAACATGTTGCTTACGTTAAAACACTTGGACAGGTTGAAGTATTTTTTACCATGCTAATTGCTGTACTTTGGTTAAAACAGCCACTTAAAAAACAAGATACTGCAGGCTTAATACTCATAGCCATTGCCGCTGTTTTGGTTATGTTGCCGAATTAATGGCAACATAAAAAAGCGCAGGCTTTTATACCTGCGCTATTCATAATTAAGCGTTTATTCAAATTACCAATTAAGAGCTTATTTTAAGTGTTATCACACCGCTAATAATCATTAATACTCCCGCAATACGACCAAATGTAGCTGCATCGTTATAAAACAATATACCTACTAAAAACGTACCCGCAGCGCCAATACCTGTCCACACCGCGTATGAGGTGCCCATTGATATTTGCCTTTGAGCAAGCCACAACATAAAACCACTAGCGACTAAAAATGCCACCGCTATTGCGATGCCCTGCCAGCGAGTATCTGAGTTTTGCGAAATTTTTAAACCTATCGGCCAGCCAATTTCAAGTAAACCGGCAATAACCAAATAAATCCACGCCATTAAACATCTCTCTTTTTCAATATAACTTCATATAAATCTTCGCGGCGATCTTTTAAGTTACGCACTGTGCCTTCGCTGTGAAGAATTTTTAACTTATCCATATCAAGGTCACTAAATAACAGCATTTCTGTATTAGGTGTGGCTTCGTTAAGTGTTGCATCGTGCGGGAACGAAAAGTCCGATGGCGTTAACACAGCCGATTGTGAGTACTGCACATCAAGGCTTTCTACTTGTGGTAAGTTACCTACCGAGCCTGCAATAACCACATAACATTCGTTTTCTATTGCACGCGCTTGTGCACAATGGCGCACACGTAAGTAGCTGTTTTTAGTGTCGGTCCAAAATGGGACAAACAAAATATCTAACCCTTGCTTAGCTAATATGCGTGAAAGCTCAGGAAACTCTACGTCGTAACAAATTTGAATACCTACACGCCCGGCATCGGTTTCAAATACAGCAATTTTGTCGCCGCCTTGAATAACCCAATCGTTTTGCTCATGCGGGGTAATGTGTATTTTACGCTGCTCATCTATTTTACCGCTGCGGTGACATAAATAACTCACGTTATAAATTTTATCATCTTCGGCAAGCGGCATAGAGCCGGTAATAATATTGGCGTTGTATTCTATTGCCATACGCGACATCGCGTTTTTAAACGTTTCGGTATATTCGGCTAAATAACGAATCGCTTCCGTTTGGTTGCTTTGATTTCCTAAACCCATTAATGGCGCGTTAAAAAACTCAGGGAATAGTATAAAGTCACTTTTGTAGTCAGATACGGTATCTACAAAGTATTCAACCTGCTTTAGCATTTCTTCAACCGATTCAACACAACGCATTTGCCATTGCACAGCACCCACGCGCACGATTGATTTAGTTGACTCGAGTACCGTGTCGGTTGGCTCGTACATGATGTTATTCCACTCAAGTAAAGTGGCGTAACCAACTGACTCTTGATCCTCTGGTAAATACTTTTTAAGTAAACGCTTTACCTGAAAATCGTTAGATAGCTGAAAGCTCAAAATCGGATCGTACAGCTCCCTCTGATCTACTTTTGCAATGTATTCCATTGGCGTCATTTCACTGCTGTGATTGTAATAACGCGGAATACGCCCACCCGCTAAAATAGCACGTAGGTTATATTGGCGGCACAGTTCTTTACGGGCATCATAAAGGCGACGACCTAAACGCATGCCTCTGTGAGTTTCGCTTATTGCTACATCTAAGCCGTATAGCGCATCGCCGTCGGTATCGCTAAATACACGGTCATGACCATCTGCAATGTCTTCGTAGGTATGCGGGTTTGAAAAACGTGTGTAATCAACTTGTACGCTCAGCGCTAAGCCCACCAGCACGCCGTCATCTACAATACCGATTTGCCCTTCAGGAAATTGGTCTATTAATCTAAAAATGGTATGACTTGGCCACGCACCACCTAAGTCGGGATACGCTTGATCCATCAAGGTTTTAATTTGCGGATATTGCTCTCTGGTTAAGTTACAAATTTCAAGATGGGTTTTTTCTGCCGACATACACAACTCCTTTAGGCATAAGAAAATAAAAGCCGAATGTACGCTCGATTAAATCAAGAATACACTCAGCTTTGTATCATGTTTTTTACTTTAGATGTACTACTTTAAACTGCGATAAAAGAGTGTGGTTACTTTCTCTTTTGGTAACCAGCCTGCGTATTCAAGACCAAGTCCTGCCAATGGATCGGCTTTAAGTACTTGCTCTAAGCTTGCATTATTTTGCATTGCTTTTAGCATTACGTCTTTCGCGTTTTGAACTAGCTTACCATACGCTATCAGTCCTGAACGGTCACTTACCTTACCGTGTCCTGGTATTACTTTAGTGTTGTCGTCAATTTGTTTAACTACATCGTCTACTGCCGCTAAAATACCATCAACGCTGCCGCCGCTATCTACATCAACAAACGGTAAGCTGCCAAAATTAAAGTAAATATCGCCCATGTGCACTATGTTGTCGTTACTAAAAAAAACAACCGAGTCACCATCGGTATGTGCATGTTCGTAATGCACTACATGGGCGTGTTCATTATTAAAATGCAGTTTTAAATCGTGACCAAAACTAATGCGCGGTAAAAAGTCTGACCCTTCTCCATGCTGCTCTTCTAAACGTTTGTGTACATTGTCGTGTGCTATAACGTGCGCACCCGCTTTAGCAAAGTTCTCGTTGCCACCGGTATGATCGCCATGATGATGCGTATTAATAACAAACTCTGCACTGCCTGGTTTTAGATCGCTAATCGTTTTTTTAATATCGTCTGAGAGTTTGGCAAACTGATCATCAATAATATAAATGCCATCATCGCCTACACTTGCTGCAATATTACCGCCTTGCCCAAATAGTACGTATATATGCTCACTTAGCTTTTGTGCTGTTACTGGACCTTCATCTGCTTGCGCTGCTGTACTTAGTAATAAACCTGTTATTAATGCGGGTAGTATTTTTTTCATTTTAGTTCTCTGTTGTATGAAGTAATTAATATAGAACGTTTTTATCACTATTTAAGCTCACTCACTTATCACTTAAACGTTATTTAATAGGACTTATGACTATTTGATGCATAAGTGTTTGCGGCAATAAAGGTGTATGTTTACCCTCTACGTAATCACTAAACCCCGCTCTATAAAATTCAGAAAGAGGATGCCCCGATTGCCCACCGGGAATAGCTAAAATTGCATGTTCTAAATGCCCAGGTTGAGCAATAAAGCGCTGCGATGCGCCAAAACTACGCCCTTGTACGGCGGGCATGTAGCTACCACCAAAACCCGCTGCTGTAGGCATATTTAATAACTTAGCAAGTAACGGCATTTGCTTTGCAAACGGATGCTCTATCACTAACTCATTGACCTTGCCCCACTGCCAGCTTTGTACATTATTACCAAATTGCTCATTAAGCTTAGTGATAGTTTGGTTAAATGCACCGTGTAATTGTGCATCCCAGCTTTTAAATTGCGGGTTTATCCACGTATCGGGTTTGTTATTAATAAGCTGCCAAACTGCGGGCTCTAAATCTCGTTTTACGTATTTAAGTGTGCCTTGCTGTTTATTTAATTCGTCTTCAATACTACTAAATAGAATATTAATCACTTCATCGCGGTAGCGCTTAACTAAGGTATACCCTATGGAGGTTGAACACGCACATTGCTGCCAATTTTCGAGCGCTGTTATATATTGCTGATTTTTGGTTTGATCTGTTTTTAATTGCTTTAATAGCAAAGCATGCCAAGGCATTAAAAAGCGAGCTTGGTTATCGAGCTGTAGTGCGTAAAAGTCGCTCTCTGCAAATGTTTGTTTTTCAAATAATCTATCGCGGATTTGGCTCGAACGTGCACCGAGTGCATAGCCACCATTGCCAAAGCGGGCGTTATCTTCAGCCGATACCACGCGAGAATTACCAGTCCATAATCGACCGTTTTGTGGGTTTTTAATAAAGGGGCGTTCTAATTCGGTTTGCTGCCAAAGCGCTGAGTAGTCACCGGCATTTACACCGAGCTCACTTGGCGTTTTACGAGCCGGTATACCGCCCATATTTTTCCACGCTGCGTTACCTTGGCTATCTACCACCATTAGGTTTTGCACAGGTATTCCTACATCGCTTGCGACAGCAAGTGCATCATCTACTGTTTTGGCTTGTTCTAACTTTAATAGTTGCATATTAACGGCGTAAGGCTGATGTGCAGCCCAGCTCAATGCATAAGGTTTTTCGTTAATATATTTTACAGGGCCATATTCGCTAAGTATTAATGAATAGTTTTCAACCTCCCCATCGGGTAATACAATAGGTTCATCTACTTGCCATGTTTTACTATCATCGTTTAATGCAATCCAATCGGCTGTATCTAAATAACCATTAGTAAATCCCCATGCAACATTGTTGTTAGTGCCAACAACAATTGCCGGCGCTCCGGGCAGCGATACACCGGTTACCTGAGCGGGTTTTCCATTTTGTATATAATTTAGCTGAGCCCTGTACCAAATTACAGGCACTGCCATCGATAAATGCATATCATCAGACACCATTCCAGCGCCTGTTTTAGTCAACGTTCCTGTAACTGCCCAGTTATTACTGCCGCGCTCTTGGTTGGCTTCAATACTTTTAACTGTATGCTCTGTTTGAGTGGGAAAAGTAGGTATGCCGCCGCTATAAGGCGCTAATTTGCTGCCATCAAGCGCGGCTTGGTACTTACTTGGTTGCGTTAAAAAATCAACCATTTGCTTTGTGTACGCTTGCTCAATTTGAATGAGTGCTTGGTCACGTTCAAATGTCGCGCTTTGTAAATCAAGGTACATGCTAAATATCACAAGTAAGCTGTCTTCACTTTGCCATGGCTTTTGTGCTGCGCCTGTTAGTAAGTATTCAAAGCTTGAATACCCTACTTGCGCTAAACCTTCATTTACACCTTGAGCGTAACTTTTAAGTAATTGCTTATCGGTCTCAGGCAGCGTTTGTAAAATAATTTGGCTGCGTTTGCGCAATTGATGAAAACGCATCTTTTTATCGAGCCCCAACGCGGCTTCGCCAAATAACTCACTTAGCTCGCCTGCGGCATTACGTCTTAGTAAATCCATTTGAAAAAATCGGTCTTGCCCATGCGCATAACCTAAACCATAGGCAACGTCGTTTCGGCTATTTGCATTTATCACTGCTTGCCCTAGTGCATCGCGCGAAATTTTTACGGGCTCTACTACCGCGTTACTACGTCCGTTTCCATCAAGGGCAGGTAAACTTAAACTAAGTACACCATAAACAACGGCGGTACTTGCCAGCCCTAAAATCACAATTAATAATAACAAGCGTTTGATTACTTTAAACATCAACCTTTCCTTTGCACGTTTTGACCAAGCGTTAAGGACATATAATAACCACAGTTTTATTAAATAATAATGTTCTTGCTCGCAAAGGGTGAAATAAACATCAAAATCCACGATAATGTCAGCTCCACACATCGTGCAGAACTAGTTGAGATCAATATGACTGAAAAAACATTTATCAAAGGTAAAGACCGCGACCTAGAATCGTCAATCTCTACCATGCAAAACAAGCTTGAAGCCCTACACATTAATGTTGAAGAAGCGCTTTGGCTTAACCCTGTAGCTAACTGTTATTCGGTTCATATAAAAGACAGTGACTGCGGTGTTATGTTTACCAATGGTAAAGGCGCAACCGACAAAGCATCTATTGCCTCAGCACTCGGTGAATACTTTGAGCGTTTAAGCTGTAACTACTTTTTTGCAGACTTTTATCTAGGTGAAGAATTTGCCAATGGCGAGTTTACTCATTACCCAACCGAAAAATGGTTTAAAGTTGAAGGCGACGAAGTACCACAAGGTATTATGGATGAAAGCTTATGGGATTACTTTGACCCAGAGCGCGAACTTAACGCATCACATCTCTTTGATTTTAACTCAGGCAATATTGATCGTGGCATTTGTACCCTGCCCTACACTCGCCAACGCGATAACCAAGACGTATACATTCCGGTAAACGTTATCGGTAATATTTTTGTATCTAACGGTATGAGCGCAGGTAACACGAAGTTTGAAGCGCGCGTACAAGGTTTATCAGAAGTATTTGAGCGCGCGATTAAAAACCGCATCATCGCCGAAGGCATTTGTTTACCAATCGTGCCTGAAGACGTTGTTAAGCAATATCCTAAAATTCACGAAGCGTGTGAAGAGCTTCGCAGCCATGGCTTTCATTTACGTATTGCCGATGCATCACTTGGGGGAATTTACCCAGTAATGAGCGTAACGCTTATTAACCCAACTGATGGCTCTGTATTTGCTTCTTTTGGTGCTCACCCATCATTTGAAGTTGCACTTGAGCGTACAGTTACAGAGTTACTACAAGGTCGTCGTTTAGATCAACTAGATGTATTCCAACCTGCAACATTTGATAACGATGAAGTAGCAACACCAGAGAACATTGAACTGCACTTTATTGATTCAAGCGGTTTGATTTCGCATGATTTCTTCCGTGCAAAACCTGACTTTGAATTTGTACACTGGGACTTTAGCGGCACAACAGAGCAAGAATATAACTTCTGTACTGACCTGATTCACAGCATGGATCACGATATATACATCATGGATTATACGCACCTAAACGTATACGCATGTCGTATTTTAGTACCGGGCATGTCAGATATTTATCCAGTTGATGAGCTTATTTGGCGCAACAACAACGAAGGCGCAAAATTTCGCGAAGCATTCCTATCGCTTGATCAGTACGATGCAGAGCAATGGATGGAAATTTACGACAGCCTAGAAGAAGCAGGTCATAGCGATATTATCCGCGCCGCAGAATTTATTGGTTTAGCAACCGATGCCGACACACCATGGCACACACTGCGTATAGGTGAACTTAAAGCGCACCTATGTTTAGCCGCAGGCAGCGAAGAAGCCATTGATTGGGTTGACTGGATACTTCATACAGGCCAAGTAAACGAAGATGCAATGCGCCACTTCCGCTGTTTAAAAGCGATTCTTGAAATTAAATACGATGACGAGCGCGAATACGCTGATTACCAAGATGCATTAGGCTTAATGTTTGGTGCTAATAATGTAGCGCTGGCTATTGAAATTGCCGAAGGTAAAAAGCAGTTTAACGGTTTAACTTTTCCAGGTTTATCGCTTGAAGGCTTTAAAAAGCATGCAGCATTACTTGATGGTTACCGCAAGCTACACGTAGCAAAGCAAAATCATTGGGCACGTGAAGTTAGCGATTCGTAACTCGCTAAACTACTAATTATAAAAAATAAACGGCGCATTTGTTAATGCGCCGTTTTCATTTATGTCATAAATTAGCTATAGTTAATTTGCCTAAATTAACGCCACGATGTAGCTAATGCCACCGTCTAGTAATAACAAAAAAACGAATGTTCATAACTTTAAGCTGACCTTTTGGTTATCGCTTACGCTAACTGTACTAGTTGGTGTTGTTCTTGATCGTATTAACTATAATCGTGTAAAAGATGCTCACCGCCTACAAATTCTTTCAGAAGTAAGTACTTATAGAGCTCAACTCGAATCAACCTTAGTTTCTAATATTCAACTAGTACGGGGTTTAGGTGTTGCCGTTGCCGCAGAACCGGGTTTAGAACAAGAACGCTTTGAACAAATCGCAGCCCCTCTTTTTGATACATCAAATGAACTTCGTAATATTGGTGGCGCTCCCAATATGGTCATTCAAATGACCTATCCTTTAAAAGGGAACGAAAAAGCAATTGGCCTTAATTTTTTAGATAATAAAAATCAGCGTACTGATGCACTTAGAGCCCGCGATACCAACACAATTATTATGGCAGGACCGCTAACATTAGTTCAGGGGGGGGAAGCATTAATCGCCAGGGTTCCGGTGTATACCCCTCCTAATAATGAGTTTTGGGGGTTGTTGTCGGTTGTACTCGATATTGACAAAGTTTATATCAATTCTGGCGTTTATGAATTAGAAAAACAGTACAACGTTGCCATTCAAGGGCGTAATGGCTTAGGTAAAAAAGGCGAGTTTTTTTTCGGCAATCAAAATATTATTCAGCAAGATCCTCTTGAGTTCACTCTAAATTTTCAAGGCGGCAGCTGGCAGTTATATGTAGCGCCAAAAATCGGTTGGAGCCCTCCTATTTCATCAATATGGCCACTTCGGTTATCGATTATTATTATTTGCGGATTATTAATTTGGGCCTTTTTATTCTTTTTGAAAATGCTTAATCGTCAGCAACAAAACGAAAAAATGCTTGAAGCAATGAGTGATCTAGCTCAAATAGGCGCATGGTCATTTAACTTAGAAACTAAACAAGTGTATTGGTCTGACATGACCAAAAAACTATTTAAATACCCATTAAATAACCAACCAGAATGGCCTAAAGATTTAAACTACTTTAAAAAAGGCACTAGCCGAGAAACAATTAAACCTTTAATTGAACGAGCCATAAAATATGGTGAAAGCTACGAAGTTGAATTAGAAGTAATGGATGCAGAAGGTGAATCTGTTTGGGTACTCGTACATGGTGAAGCAGAACGAAAGAATGGACGATGCACACGCATTTTTGGCTCACTACAGAATATTGATACCCGTAAAAAAATTGAATTAGAAAGCAATAAAGTTGCACTGCACAATGAAATACTCGCATCGCTAACCGTTAATAAACTCATATTAAACGGACAACTAAGCCAATCTAAAGACGTAATCACACAATCGATTTGCCAAGCATTTGACGTTAAACGTGCCAGCATTTGGTTTTTTAATGAAGATAAGAGTCAACTAAATCCGTTTGCAGTTCACAGCAATCAATTATCAAGCGACACCGTAGACCCTATTTGGCTAAGAAGAAATGCTAAAGACTTTTTTAATACCATTGATCATCAAGCTGTATTTAATGCTCCAGATGCACTAAATCACCCGGTTTTAACGCCTCTAAAAGCACACTATTTAAACCCTTTAGAAATTCAAGCCATGTTATGCGTGGTTATCCCAGCCGGTAGTGGAGCTTTGGGTGTTGTATGCGCAGAGCAATGTCAGTCACCTAGAAATTGGTCTCGTAACGAAGAGAGCTTTTTAATTGCCGTCGCAGCACTTATTGGCAGTTTGTACTCAAGCCAAAAACGTATTGAAACTGAACAAAAGCTGGTTGCCGCCAAAGAAACTGCAGAACAAGCTGTTGAAGCTAAAAGTGAATTTTTAGCGAGTATGAGCCACGAAATTCGCACCCCAATGAATGGTGTTTTAGGCATGCTTAATATAATTAAGCAAACGCAACTAGACCTGCAGCAAAAGCATCATATCGAACTTGCTCAGTCATCAGCTCAATCTTTACTTAATATAATTAACGACATATTAGACTTTTCTAAAATTGAAGCAGGTAAGCTCGATATTGAAAACGTGCAATTTAACCTACCTCGGTTATTAGGAGAAGTGGTTGAATCGTTTGCTTTAAAAGTAGAGCAAAACAATACAAAACTTATTTTAGATGCCACTCAAATTACAGTTAGCGAAATAATTAGTGATCCGAACCGCTTACGCCAAATTTTGAATAACTTAATTGGCAACGCCGTTAAATTTACTATTGATGGTGAAGTAGTTATTACCGCCAAAGTGGATGAAACAACGGATGGCTCGTTCCTACAATGTTCGATTATTGATACTGGCATTGGTATTGACCCTAAAAAACAAGCGTCGTTATTTGATTCGTTTACACAAGCAGATACCTCAACTACACGCCAGTTTGGGGGCACAGGGCTTGGCCTTGCCATAGTAAAACAACTGTGTGAGCTGATGAACGGTGAAGTAAGTGTAAACAGCATGCAAGGTGAAGGAAGTACATTTTCTTTCACAATACAAATACAGCCTCGCTTAAGTAAAGAACAAGATTTACCGAGTCATTTAATTAAAAACAAACATATTTTAATTATTGATGAGTGCTCGTTAAATGCAAATACAGCCAGCAAACAACTCACGGTATGGGGTGCAAAGGTTAATTGCATACATGACTATCTTGAGGTTGATGATTATTTAAATAATGTAACCACCCACCCTGAAGCTATTTTAGTTGATTACTACTTTTTTGAAAAAGCGCCGCAAACGCATATAACTGGGCTTAAAAACTTTATAAATATGCATAGTTGCAAGTTAGTTCTTATGGCGCCAATGAGTTATTCACCTGAGGAGTCTAAAGTAGGTATGGAAGTCGACTGTATGATTTTCAAACCACTCACACCTTCTGATTTGTTTGACTCACTCACTAACGATAAATACATTGAACAACAGCAGCAACAAGCACAACTACAAAATAAACTAACTAAAGCACCAGTACTCGATTCATCAGAACCACAACTACTGCTCGTTGAAGACAATAAAATAAACCAAGTAGTTGCCTCGGCGCTATTAAAGCAAGCAGGTGTGACTTTTGATATTGCTGAAAATGGGCTTGAGGCAATTGTAAAACTCAATGCAAAACAAGGTAAGCCATATAAGCTAGTTTTAATGGATTGCCAAATGCCTGAAATGGATGGCTACCAAGCTACTAAAGCCATTAGAGAAGGCGATGCAGGTAAGGGTAATGAAAATATTACTATTATTGCACTTACAGCCAATGCCATGCAGGGCGATAAAGAAAAATGCCTAGCAGCAGGCATGAACGATTATTTAAGTAAGCCGCTCGATTTAGCCGCCCTAAAACCTAAACTCCAGCAATGGCTTGGTATCCAATAAAGGTGTAAGCTAATAAAATACGCTTACTAATTTGAGATTATTTATGCAGTTATCAGCAAATCAACAACGTATTCTTGGTTGCTTACTAGAAAAACAAAGCACAACGCCAGAACATTATCCGCTATCGTTAAACGCTCTAGTGAACGCATGTAATCAAAAGTCTAATCGCGATCCTGTGTTAAATCTTACAGATAGTGACGTGCAAAACGCACTTGATGAACTAATAGACATGCGTTTGGTAACTATAGATGAAGGGCTTACTGGTCGCGTAAATAAATACGACCACCGCTTTTGCAACACTGAGTTTAGTAATCTGCAATTTTCTGCTCAGCAACGTGCCATTGTTTGTTTATTACTTTTACGTGGTGCCCAAACTCCAGGTGAATTAAGAACTCGCAGTGCTAGGCTTGCTGATTTTAATAACGTAAATGAAGTAGAAACAGCGCTCAATAAACTGATTGAAAGCGATTACGCCCGTAAATTAGAACGAGAAGCAGGTAAACGCGACAGCCGATACATTCATTTATTTGGCGAACAACAAAATAATCCCGCCGATGCCTTTGTTGCTCTACCAAGCGAAGTAATTAAAGATAAAGAATTAAGTGATTTACTGGCAGAAGTGGAAGAATTAAAAGTAGAGCTTCGCAAAATAAAAGCTCATTTAAAACTTTAATTAATTAAGACTAAATCACATAATAAGTTTATTGCGTATCACATATTAAATTTTATAAGGAGCTGGCAATGCGCGCCGAAATTATGGCTGAAATGAAGGTTAAGCCAACTATTGATGTAAATGCTGAGATAACTCGCCGGGTTGCTTTTATTAAAGCACGTTTAGTAGCAGCTCACTCACGATCACTAATATTGGGTATTAGTGGTGGTGTTGACTCATCAACTTGCGGCCGCTTATGTCAACTTGCCGTAAACGAGCTAAATAAAGAACACGATACTGACAAATACCAATTTATTGCTGTGCGCTTACCTTATGGCGTACAAGCCGATGAAGACGAAGCGCAAATGGCGGTTGATTTTATCCAGCCAAGTAAACGTATGACCGTAAACGTACAACCTGCGGCTGATGCATTGCATGAGCAAGCGATAGCTGCTGTAGTTGGCTGTGGTGAAGCACTGCCTGAGCAAGCTCAGATAGATTTTGTTAAAGGTAATGTTAAAGCACGCCAACGTATGGTTGCT
This sequence comes from Pseudoalteromonas sp. SWYJZ19, assembly GCF_015864375.1. NCBI lineage: Bacteria > Pseudomonadati > Pseudomonadota > Gammaproteobacteria > Alteromonadales > Pseudoalteromonadaceae > Pseudoalteromonas > Pseudoalteromonas sp. SWYJZ19. The sequence continues at coordinate 65,529 of NZ_JADYXI010000017.1, read as the reverse complement.
CAGTACGAAATTGCAGGCTTTTGCCAAGGCTTAGTAGTGGGTACCGACCATAGTGCTGAAAATATTACTGGTTTTTATACTAAATTTGGTGACGGCGCGTGCGATTTAGCTCCGCTATTTGGTTTATCAAAACGCCAAGTGCGTGCACTTGCTACTGCGCTCGGTGCCCCAGCTTTATTAGTAGAAAAAGCACCTACAGCTGATTTAGAAAGCGATCGCCCAGGCTTAACCGATGAAGAAGCACTTGGTTTGAGCTATGAGCAAATTGATGACTTTTTAGAAGGTAAATCTGTTTCTAAAGACGTTGAACAAAAGCTTGTAAGTATTTACATGCGTACACAACATAAGCGCCAACCAATTCCGACAATTTACGATTAATGTTTTAGTAAAATAAAGCAATTAACGCCTTTGAGGATTAATTGCTTTTTTGATCGACAAATTAAGAAACTGCGTATATTTTAGTAAATTAACGCTTTAAATTTTATAAACCAATTGCGTTAAATTAGTGATCTATTATAGCCCTAAGAAAATAGCGATAGATCGATCATGTTTTAACAATATTGGTATAAGTTACCCGCCAAAGAGAACACTGCCTTATATGACATCGCCCATCTTAATTACCGGCGCAGGCCAACGTATTGGTTTAGCGCTCGCTCAGCATTATATAGCCCAAGGGCAGGCTGTTATTATTACGTATCGTACTCGCCACAACGCTGTTGATAAATTAGAGCAACTAGGCGCTGTATGTATTTATGCCGATTTTAGTACCGATGACGGTATAAGTGCATTTATAAATACGCTTAAAGAGCATACAACATCGCTGCGCGCTGTTGTTCACAATGCATCAAGCTGGGACTGCGAAGCTAACAATCCTGACTTTGCAGTACTGTTCGATAATATGATGCGTATACACGCCAAAACACCGTATTTAATTAATTTAATGTGCGCTGAGCTGCTTATAAACTATCAGCAAAGTGAAAAAGTACCTGCTGATATAATTCACCTTACTGATTATGTAGTTGAAACAGGCAGCCCTAAACACTTAGCTTATGCAGCAAGTAAAGCAGCTCTCGATAACTTAACTAAATCGTTTAGCGCTAAATATGCGCCAAACATAAAAGTGAACTCGGTTGCTCCATCACTCATTATTTTTAATGAACATGACGATGAGCAATATCGAGCTAAAACCCTTAAAAAATCATTAATGGGCATTGAACCCGGATGCCAAGAAATTATCAATAGCATTGATTTACTATTACAAAGCCACTACATCACAGGGCGCTCTTTGCCTGTTGATGGCGGCCGTCATTTAAAGTAAATATAAATAAACTGAGATATTTATGCACAATGAATTAAAAGAAAGTTACGAAAAAATCATCACCGCAGTAGGCGAAGATGCTAACCGCGAAGGCTTACTTGATACGCCAAAACGTGCTGCAAAAGCAATGGAATATTTAACGCAAGGGTATCGTCAAACGCTTGATGAAATAACTAATAAAGCGGTATTTACATCTGACGCTGACGACATGGTGTTAGTGCAAGACATAGAGCTTTACTCTATGTGTGAGCATCATTTACTACCTTTTATTGGCCGTTGCCATATTGCTTATATTCCAAACGGTAAAGTATTGGGCTTGTCTAAATTTGCACGTATTGTTGATATGTTTTCACGCCGCTTTCAAATTCAAGAACAGCTAACGCATCAAATCGCTAAAGCAGTTGAAGAAGTTACTGGCGCTAAAGGTGTGGGCGTTATTGTTGAAGCAAAACACATGTGTATGATGATGCGTGGTGTAGAAAAGCAAAATTCAAGCATGCGTACATCAGTAATGTTAGGTAACTTTAGAAGCGACCCTAAAACACGCAACGAATTTTTGCAGCTTATAAAAGGTTAACCCTATGGCTAATGCAATTATTAACGTTACTAATTTGCGCCTGCGTACGTTTATTGGCTTTAACCCCGATGAGCGTGAAAAAAAGCAAGATGTAGTGATCAACCTAGAGATTCACTACCCTGCTGATGACGCGTGTAAAACGGATGAAGTTGACCAAGCACTTAATTATAAAGTGATCACCAAAGAAGTAATTAGCTTAGTAGAGCAAGGCCACTTTTTACTGCTCGAAAAATTAGTGGCTGAAATTCTTGCGGTTTGTCACTCACACCCAAGTGTTCATTACGCTAAAGCACGTGTTGATAAACCGCATGCACTGCGTTTTGCCGACTCGGTGTCGTTAACGCTTGATTGGGCTAAATAAGGCCTTAAAAAATTTATTTAAAAAAGCTTTTCGAATCCTACGGCAAGGGCGATAACCGCTAAATAGCGCGCGCCTTTGCCTAGTGTTACTAGTAATAAAAACATACTAAAGCGTACTTTAAATATCCCCCCAATTACAGTTAGCGGATCGCCTACTACTGGCAGCCAAGCAAACAACAAACTATACACACCGTATTTATTAAATTGCTTTTGTGCGCTATCAAGCCCTTTTTGCGATACAGGAAACCATTTTTTATCTTTAAAACGCAGTACCTGCGTGCCTAACCAGTAATTAACGCAGCTTCCCAATACATTTCCAAGTGTTGCTACGCACCACATAAGCCATAAATTAACTTTACCTTGGGCAATCATCCCCACCATTATCACCTCAGAAGAGCTAGGCAGTAATGTGGCAGATATAAATGCGCTAATAAATAACGTGAGATAAAGCATAATGCCCTTATGGCTAAACGTAAAAACCCAGCCTATAGCTGGGTTTACAATATAATGACTGAGGTTTTATTTTATCAAATTTAAACTAAACGGGTAATTAAACTCTTTACCTTCGTTAGCTTTAATACTCGCCATTACAACCATTACAAACCCAAAAATTGCCACTATAGGTAGTAATATTAAGCCTACTGCTACAAACATCAGTAAAAAACAAACTACATATGCAATTGCCATCGTTATTTGAAAGTTAAGCGCCTTTTTACCGTGCACGTCAACAACTGGCATCTCATCTTTTTTAATTAACCACACAATTAATGGCCCAATTATTGAGCCAAACGGCACAATAAATCCGGCAAGCGCACTCAAATGGCATAACATAGCCCACATACGGTCATCTTTGTTAACTGGTTCAACCTGTTGATTTTCTTCCATAACACTCTCCTTTTTGTTTTATGTATGTTGCCTCTTAACTAAACAAATGTCTACAAATCAACCAACGTATTTGTATTTAAAAATCACAGCGTGAAATCTTGTGATAAAAAAGTGATAAGTTTGTGAGAGTTTCTGGAGACGATTATTCAATACTTAACTCGAATCATCACTTACAGGAATAATAATGAAAACTTCTACATTAACAATTGCAATTCTTTTAGCGGCAGCTAGCCAATCGACTATGGCCGCAGAATTAGACCTAAAAGTTACTAACCTAACCAAGGGTATTCACTTCACTCCACTGTTAATTACAGCACACAACAGCGAAGACACACTATTTGAAGTAGCAACAGAGGCATCTACAGCATTACAAACAATGGCTGAAGGCGGCAATATTGCAGAGCTAGTTGCACAAGCAACTGCAGCGGGCAGTGATATGGCTGCAAATCCAGCTGAAGGTTTACTTGCACCAGCCGCATCTACAACGGCAACACTAACAACTACTGACGGTAACGAGTACCTATCTTTAACTGCAATGATGCTACCAACTAATGATGGCTTTGTAGGCTTAAACAGCTGGAAAATCCCAACAGAAGCGGGTACTTACACAATTAATTTAAATGCTTACGATGCAGGCACAGAACAAAACAATGAGCTTGTAGTTGAAGGCTCTGGCGCTCCAGGTACTCCGGGGATTCCTGCGGCTCCAGGTGGCGACGCTGGCACTGGCGGTACAGGTATATTAAGTGGTGATACAAATACAAGCATCCATATTCACCCAGGTAGCTTAGGCGATGACGATTTAGAAGCGGGTAATAGCGATTTAAGTAATACAGTACACAGATGGTTAAACCCAGTAGCGCAATTAACCGTTACAGTTAAGTAGGAGCATGATTATGTCATCTGCTAACAACCTTAAAAAAAGTCTACTAGTGCTTGCACTTGCAACCACACTTGCAGCGTGTAGCGATAATGATAACGACCCAGTTGTTGAAGAGCCGGTCGTTGTTGAGCCAATTGTTGTAGAACCTGTGATCAGTGAGTTTACTATTACTTTTAGTAACTTAACTGCAGGACAGCCTTTGTCACCACTCTCTGTCATTGCTTTTGAAGATGAAGCACCTTGGACATTCGGTACAACAGCTTCTGTTGGTTTAGAAATGCTTGCAGAAAGCGGTGCAAATGAAGAATACCTCAGCTACGAAAGTGCACTTGCTGCAGTTTCAGCTGAAGGCGCTATTGGCCCTGGTGAAACCACCACAGTAATCATTACTGTTGAAGAGCAAGAAACGCTTAATTTGTCATTTGCTGCCATGCTTGGGAATACAAATGATGCTTTTACCGGTCTTAGTTCTTTAGATGTATCAACATTAGAAGTTGGCGGCTCGTTATCACGCACTACGACAGCTTATGATGCGGGTACGGAAGCAAATACAGAAACAGCTGAAACTGTGCCAGGTCCTGCCGCTAGCGGTGAAGGGTTTAACGAAATACGTGACGATACAGCCGATATAATAACGATGCATCCAGGCATTGTTTCAAATCAAGATGGATTATCTACATCAGCACTTGGTGTTGAACATAAGTTTGATAACCCAGTATCGAAAATAGTAATTACGCGCACGCAGTAACGTTCCAGCTTGTAATGGGGAAGTAAGGGAGCACGGATGCCCCCCTTTTTACGAGGTAATACATGCGTCACGAAAAAATATTAGTAGTAGAAGATGACAGAGAAATAGGTAAGTTAATTACCACGCAGCTAACGTCGCTTAACTTACATGTTGATCATGTTGTGAGCGCAGAACTTGCCTTAAAAAAAATAGCTAAGCATCCCTACGGACTTATTTTACTCGATATAAACTTACCCCAAATGGATGGTTTAAGCTTATGCCGAAAAATAAAAGAGCATTACCCAACTACCTCCGTAATTTTACTCACCGCGCTTAGTAGCGATATGGACAGAGTTATTGGCCTTGAAATGGGCGCCGATGATTATATTTGTAAACCCTTTTTTGCACGCGAATTACAAGCCAGAGTAAAAACCCAATTACGCCACAGAGCACAACTACTCGCTAGCCAAAATAACGACAACTCCCCCGTTGATAGCGAACAAACACTAAATGTAGGCTCACTCAATATAGAATTTAGTTCGCACCAAGTGTATTTAGGCAAGCAAGCCCTTAACCTTACCGCCACCGAATTTGATTTACTCGTTTACTTTGCACGCCATCCTAATCATGTTTTTAGCCGCCAGCAGTTACTCGATAAAGTATGGGGTTACCAACACAGTGGTTACGAGCACACGGTTAATTCACATATAAACCGCTTACGTGCCAAGCTAGAAGAACACCAACAAGCGCCTATCATCGAAACAGTTTGGGGTGTTGGTTACAAACTAAACCCTAGCCAACTCAATTAAGACACCTATTATGAAATTATCTTTGTATCAAAAATTAGCTATATCGCTAGTCGTGATTTTTTGTTTTATTTGCGCCCTAGTTTACGGCTGGAGCAAGCAATTAGAACTGACTTCAAAACACCACGCCGAACAAAATCTGCACTTAGCGTTAGCGGAACATTTAGTACAAGATAACCCATTAATAAAAGAAGGGGTTTACGACTATAAAGCGCTTGAAAACCTCTTCCATACCTTAATGTTATTAGGCCCTGCGTTTGAATTTTATTTTGTAGACGAAACCGGAAAAATTCTTACTTACTCAGCAAAGCCGGGTAAAGTTAAACGCACGCATATTAGTTTAACGCCTTTAAAAAGGCTGATTAACGACCCAAGCGCTGCACCTATTTATGGTGATAATCCTCGTAATAAAGAGCAACAAAAAATATTTTCAGCCGCGCCAGTATTTAATCAAGATAAGCTACAAGGTTATTTATATGTAATTATTGGTGGTGAGGCTTACGATACCTCACTAAGCACTGTAAAAAATAATGATAAGTTATGGCTAGCTGCTTTATGGCTTGGCTCTGCACTCGCATTTTTATTTATTGCGATGCTAATTTTACTACGTTTTTTTACCAACCCAATTCAGCGCTTAGCACGCGATGTTAGTAATATTGAAGCCGCTAACTACAGCCTTACCGACACCAAGCTAAGTAACTATTCAACGCAAAAAAGTAACGAAGTGCATAGTTTAGGGCGAAGTATTCAAGCCATGTTAACGCGTATTAATGAGCAGTTTAAAGCGCTTGAACAAGGCGATAAACAACGCAAAGAGTTACTAACTCACTTATCGCACGACCTACGTACACCACTTGCTTCACTGCAGGGATTTTTAGAAGTATTAAATCAGTCAGGCGAGCAGCTAAGTAAAAAAGAGCAGCAAGAATACTTGCAGGTATCGCTTAATAATTGCGGGCAATTAAAGCTACTCATAGAGCAAATATTTGAGCTTGCTCACTTAGAAAATGGCGAAATAAGTATAAATAAAGAAACCTTTAATTTAGGTGAACTCATTTACGATTGCATGGCAAAATTTAGTTTAGCCGTTGACAAAAAAGGCATTAGTTTGTCGGTAGAACCTGCGATTTGTGATTTTCCTGTGGTTGCCGATATAGCTAAATTAGAGCGCGTGTTAAGTAACTTAATTGATAATGCAATTAGGCATACCCCTCGCGGCGGCAGCATTGCAGTACATGTAAAACGCAGTGACGATAATCAACTATTTGTGCATGTATCAGACACGGGCGTAGGCATAAAAGAAGATGAGCTGAATGCTATTTTTGATCCACATTATCAGGCAAGTAACTCCAATAAAGAAGGTCGTCAGCAAGGTGGGTTAGGACTGGCTATTTGTAGGGGATTATTAAAACTGATGGATAGTGAAATTTACGTACAAAGTGAAATTGGTAAAGGCACGATGTTTAGCTTTAATTTGCCACAAAAAAAGGTGCTTTCTTAAAAAGCACCTTACATTTTTTGTTTATTTTAAATATATAAATTAATTACTTTTTAATACCCGCTAAATCAAGCATAAATGCATAGTTTAACGCGGTATCTTCTAAACGTTTAAAGCGACCCGATGCGCCGCCGTGCCCTGCTTCCATATCTATTTTAAACAGTAACTTATTGTCATCAGTTTTATAGTCACGCAGCTTAGCAACCCATTTTGCAGGTTCAAAGTATTGAACTTGTGAATCGTGCAAACCAGTCGTTACCAACATATTAGGATACGCTTGCTTAGATACTTGGTCGTATGGCGAGTAAGACAGCATGTAATCGTAATACGCTTTTTCGTTCGGATTACCCCATTCGCCGTATTCATTTGTTGTAAGCGGAATGCTCGCATCAAGCATCGTTGTGACTACATCCACAAACGGTACCGCAGCAACCATGCCTTTATAAAGCTCAGGCGCTTGATTTGCTACTGCGCCCATTAATAAGCCACCAGCACTGCCGCCTAACGCAAATATTTCATCTTTTGCGCCATACTTTTGAGAAACCAATGCTTTAGTTACGTCAACAAAGTCGTTAAATGTATTCTTTTTAGTTAGTAGCTTGCCGTCTTCGTACCAAGGGCGACCTAGCATTTGCGAGCCACGTACATGGGCAATTGCAAATACAAAACCACGGTCTAACAAGCTCAAACGTGAGCTTGAGAACGTTGGATCCATGGTTGCACCATACGACCCATAACCATATTGCAGTAGCGGGTTAGTGCCATCTTTTTTAAACGTATCTTTACGGTAAACTAAACTTACCGGTACTTTTATGCCATCGCGTGCTGTTACAAAAATACGCTCTGAAGCGTAATTGTCAGCATCAAAATCACCTAACACAACCTGTTGCTTAAGAAGCGTTTTATCGCCAGTCGCTAAATCTACATCGTACGATGAGCTTGGAGTGGTCATGCTTGTGTAGTAAACACGTAACGTGCTGCTATCTATATCGTTATTGCCATAAGTACCAATTGTATAAGCGCTATCGTTAAAGCTCAGTGGTAACTCTTTGCCTGTTTTTAAATTACGCGCAATCAACTTTGATTGGCCCATTTCACGTTCTTGGTAAACTAAGTAGTCATTAAATAAATCAATGCCTTCGAGTTTAATATCATCGCGCGCTGGGATCACACTTTGCCAATTAGCCTTGTCGCCTGCTTTATCAATATCAACTTTCATCAGCTGAAAATTTACAGCATTTAAGTTAGTTACAATGTAGTAAGTATTCCCTAGCTTCGAAATATCATATTCAAGCCCTGCTTCGCGCTCAATTAAACGCTTAGGCATTGCTTTAGCATCATCAGCACTTAATACCGATACGCCTGATGCAGCCGTGCTGCTGTGCCAAATATAAATCTCTGACTCGTCTTTACTCTTACTCATACCCATGTAATAGCTGGTATCAGTTTCTTCGTAAATTAGCTCATCATCAGCTTGCGGTGTACCTAACGTGTGACGGTAAACTTGGTAGCCTAACAAGGTTTGTAAATCTTTTTTAATGTAGTAAACCGTTTTATTATCGTTTGCCCACACAATGCCACCGTTAGTGCCTTCAAGTGTGTCTTCGAGTAATTTACCGGTTGTTAAATCTTTTATTTTTACGCTATAAATACGACGACTAACAGTATCTTCACCATAAGCCATTAAATTGCCATTCGGGCTTACATCTAAACCACTTACTGCATAATAATCATGGCCTTTAGCAAGCTCATTTACATCTAAAATCACCTGCTGATCGGTACCTGCAAAATCGCTACTGCGCAAATAAGTGGTGTACTCGTTATCGCCACGTGTTTGCGTTGAGTAAAAATAATCACCGCTTTTAACTGGGACTGAATCATCGTCTTTTTGAATGCGCCCTTTTAGCTCTTCAAACAACTCACTTTGCAACGTTTTAGTGTGTGCAAGCATGGCATCAGTGTATGTATTTTCAGCTTCTAAATAGTTAATTACCTCTGGTGCTTTACGTTCATCATCACGCAGCCAATAGTAATCATCTATACGCGTGTCACCATGAATAGTCATTTCATGTGGCACTTTTTTAGCAACCGGGGCAACAGCTTGGGCTACTTGAACCGTTTTAACTTGTGTATTATTTTTTTTGGTTTCTTCAGGGGCTTGATTACAGCCACTTAAAATAGCGAGCGATAGTGCTGCGAGTGCGAATGGAGTACGTTTCATCAGTCAAAGTCCTTGTTGTATTTTTATTTTTTATTAAGTAATTAAATATACCTAAAAATAACCTGTGTTGTGATTTAGTTTGTGAAGCTATGTAAAGTAAATCAACGTAATTCCTCTTTTCTTAATAAGCCTACATCAGGTACTCTGTAGATATATAAATCACTTTTAGGCTCAACTGATTAAGGGTAGTAATGAATAGCGAAGTAATTAACATTTTAACTATGGCAAAAGTAATTCAAACGGCCGTTGCTCCCGTATTTTTAATCACAGGTATAGCAGCAACTTTAGGTGTTTTATCTAATCGCTTAGCACGAATTACCGACAGAGCGCGCTTATTGGAGCGAAGATTAAAAGTAAATACAGATGACGATTTTAATAAGTCGCTAGCAACAGAACTCCGCGCTTTATTAAAAAGATCGCGTTTTATACATATTGCTTTTAGTTTAAGTGTATTAAGTGCCTTACTTGTATGTGCTGTGGTTATGTTTTTATTCTTGTCACACATTCAATCAATTAACTTAAGCGTGACTATTGCTTGTTGTTTTGTAGCTGCCATGGCGTTACTTATTTGTGCATTTATTTCGTTATTAGGTGAAGTGTTTTTAGCAACCCGCAGCATGCGTCGCGGGATGATATTTGCCGATATAGGAATTAATGATTAACTTTTCATAAAAAAACCCCGAATAACTAATATTACTCGGGGTTTTTATTAAATAAGCTTATTTAATAAAATAACTTATTGCGCAGTATAAATCGTCTCTAGTACTTCAATTCTAGCTTCTTTAGCATAACCTGAAGCATTTAACTGCTCTGCTGCAACTAAAATATCTTGTCCATCATTCACTGCTAAAACGGCAATCTTAGTACCAGGAAATACAGACACCACTTTTAATCCAGCCGCTGCAGCAACGTCGCTAGCAGTAATACCATCTCTTAAAAGTACCGTAATATTACCTGATAAAGAACTTAAGCTATTAGTTAAAACATTACGTACTAAAGTTCCTTTAGTTACTAAATCAGATGCGCTTGAAACATCTACAACAGCCATATCGCCTTTTTGCATAACTACATGCTCATCGGCAGCAACACTTGATGGAACTAAGCGTAAATTTCTCTCTACTTTATAAGAGCCAAAGTCAGCTTTAGTATACTTAATAGTAGATACTTGTTTTTTTGGTAATTGAAGCCTTTCATCAAAGCTTGTGTTTGCCGAAGCGCTTAAAGAAATACACGCAGCAGTACTTAATACAATTAATTTATTTATTTTCATTTTCATAATCCTTACTCTTGACCTGCGTGACCGAATGCGCGTAAAGACACACCCTCTAAAATACTCGCTGAGCTATTGTTAGTAATACCCGTGATTACGCCACCAAAAATATTATCCGGAGCATCACTAAATGCATAACTATTTGCACTTGTATCTAGTAAACGAACCGTCCAAGTACCTTTAGTCGACTCACCATAAAACGCATTTGAAAGCATTACAGCATCTTTTAAAACATACCCACTACTGAACCCAGTTGAAGTATCGTATGCTGGGTATAGCATCGCTTGTTTAGAGGACAGTAATACACTACGTGTACCCGCTGGCGATGTAACTTCTATAGCTAAATCTGTTCCGGCTGAAGTTTGTGTACCATCGCTTAAGCCAAAGCCCATCTCAGCATTACTTACATCTAACTTAAACTGCATTGCTTCAATGCTTAGCTCTTCAGTCACTTCAATTTCTTGTGTAAGACCCGTTGCATTGTTATCTGGAATTTCTAGTGCAAGTGCGTCTTCAGCAATTACTGAACCAACACCGCTCCACTGAGTAATAACTTGTTCACCTAAAGCAACATCGTAAGCCTTCGCCATAGAAACCGCAGCTCCAGCATCAGCACGACCAAAACCATATAAGTTATTGAAGTTATAACCGGCAGAGTTTTCAATCCAACCGTCGTGTGCAACAAATTCGCCTTCACCAACTGTTAATTTAACAGCAGCATTATCTGCATCAATTAAAGTGCTAGTTGATGCAAGGATATGGCGAACGTCACGCCATGTTAAATCTGGATTAGCCGAAAGAATTAACGATACCACACCCGATGCATTTGGCGCAGCAGATGATGTGCCATTAAACGTTGAAGTATAGTTACAGCTTGCATTGTCTGCATGGCCTGGGTAGTTAAATGGATATTGACTTGCAGCAAACTCTTCACCGTAAGCTTCAGCCCATGCTGCAATAGAACCACCATTGAAACCTGAATAACCATTAATACACGTCATTTGATCTGTTGTTACCATTGCAGGTGCAAAACGACCATACTCACCCGCTGGAGCCGACACCATTACGTTAGCACCCGCTGTAGAATAGCTAGTATGCTTCCCGTTCGCATTTACTGCAGCAACACTCAAGTAATAAGGATGCCCTTGGCTTGGCTCAAAAGCGCCATTGTAACAAGTTAAACCTAAGTCATTTGCACCATTATCAGCACAAAACGAGCCTTCTCTGTCGCCATCAATGAATGAGTTACCACTAGATTTCATGTTTAGCGCACCTTTACCATCACGAAGGTTAAGGTTAGGGTAGGATTCAATTGCTTCATCTAGTTCTGAATAGCCAAAGAATGCAGGGAACGTAATACCATAACTACGGTTAAAGGCTGAAATATTTTCAGACGTACTAATACCACTACCAGGGAAGCCATGAGCAAGTAAATCAGTTTGTGCTACTTTATCTCCACCAAGGTAGTTCATACCGATTAAGCCAGCATCAGGTGCAACACCACGGCCGCCTTTGCCATTCCAACCTTTTGCTGCAATTAAGCCGGCAACACTTGTTCCGTGGTCACCACTGTTTGATGTACTTGTAGGGTCTGTACGATCTAGCGCTTCAGCGTTAAGGTTTAAAGAACGATTTGGTAATACGTTATCTACTAAATCTTCGTGGCGAATTTCCATACCCGAGTCAACAACAACAGCAGTTACACCAGCTCCTGTAACGCCTTGAGCATAAGCGGCTGTTACATTCATATCTTCACCAGCAACCAACCCTGTAGCTTCTGCATTAGCAAAACTAGCATCAACACTTGCTTGCGCTTCCTCTTCGGTATCACCGAATAGGCTTACGTATAAATTAACTAAGCCCTGCTTCATTTCATCACTTAATGAGTATGCTTTTTGGCCTGTATTATTTAGGTGCCATTGTTGATTTGCTAATGGGTCACCAACAACTCCTGAAATGTTTATTTGCGCAGAAGCCGCTTTACCATTTGCGTTTACAGTGTAATCAATAACTGCATCATCATCCGACATTGGAACATAAGTAAATGATGTTCCCTCTACAGTTAGAGTGCCGTGACTAAATGTGAATACGCCATCTTCTGCAACCACTGCTTCACCATTTTCAGTGAAGCTAAATGTAAGTGCATCACCATCGTTATCGCTGGCTTTAAATTCTGCAGTAACAGGGATCCATTGTTTTAAATCTGCAACAACAACATCACTCGCTTTAGGCGCTACGTCAGTAACTAATGGTACGCTGCTTTTATTATCGTCATCACTACTTCCACAACCAGAAAGTGAAACTACTATTGCAGCAGACAATGCTGACATTTTAAAAATATTATTTTTCATAAACTCTCTTTGTTAGTTATTTTTATGATGGGGGGGGAAGTTACACAACAGGAATCAAAATAACAACGAGGTGTTTACAGTCATTAACAATAAAGACAATAGATGTAACGATAGGGTAATCGTTGTATGCTTAGTTAAAGAAACAATTATTAAGCACATATATTAACTTGAACATTCAAAGAAGCTAATATAGAACAGGATTAACAATTACTTTAAAAGGGGCAAACATGAAATTGAAAAAAGTATTAGCAGGTATAGCATTAGCTACATGTGCACTTAGCGTATCGGCAAATTCTGCATTTAAAGAACCAAGTGACGCGATTGAATACCGCCAAGCAGCGTTTTCAATGATCTCAGTACAAATTGGTGACATGGGCGCAATGCTAAAAGGTAAAGTACCTTTTGATGCAGAGCAATTTAAAATGCGTGCTAACAACGCTGCTACACTTTCAAAAATGCCATGGGAAGCGTTTTACGAAGGGACAGATAAAGGCGACACAGCTGCACTTGCTGCTGTTTGGGCCGAAAATGCAACCTTTGTTGAAAAAGCGAATGCTTTTGCAGCAAATGCAGATAAGCTAGCGTTAGCTGCTCAATCGGGCGATAAAGCCGTAATTGGTAAAGCTTTTGGCGCATGGGCTAAAGGCTGTAAAGATTGCCATAAGCAATTTAAAGATTAATTATTGTTGTAGCCAGTTTAACAACAATAAATAGATAATAAAAAGCACTGAGCGTTAATAACGGTCAGTGCTTTTTTGATGCTTTATATTTACGAGACTTTAGCAGCTCGGCTTTTAAAAGGGCGCTTAAATAACGCACCAATATCACCTAGAATAATATATAAACACGGCACTAATATAAGCGTTATTAACGTTGCAAACATAACAGCAAAGCCAAGTGCTACTGCCATAGGTATTACAAACTTAGCCTGCAGGCTTGTTTCAAACATAATAGGTAATACACCAGCAAAGGTTGTTATAGACGTTAATAATATTGCTCTAAAGCGGGCACAACCGGCTTCTATTACTGCATTTTTAACGCTAACACCTTCGCGGCGAACTTGGTTAACGTAATCGGTCATTACAAGTGAATCATTTATAACAACACCTGCTGCGGCAATTAAGCCAAATCCCGACATTAAGCTCATATCTAAATCAAACCAGTAATGACCCCAAATAGCCCCGGTTAAACTAAACGGAATAACCGACATTACAATAAGCGGTTGTGAATAGCTTTTAAGCGGCACAGCTAGCAGTATGTATACTAAAATCATTCCGCCAATAAAAAACATTATTTGCTCATTAGCTTGAGCTTGCTGCTCTTCTATTGCGCCACCAAGCTCTGATTTAACACTTGGGAATTCTTCTATTAGCTGTGGCAGTAGATTTTCTTTCACTTGCTTAACCACTTCGCCTGGCTCAATTTGCTCTTCATCAATATTGCCATAAACATACACGGTACGGTAACCACCTTCGCGGCGTATATAGCTAATACCTGGCGTTTCTGTTAGCTCTACTACATCACCAAGAAGTACTTCTCGCCCTTGTGGAGTAGTAACAACGGTGTGTTTAAGCGATGAAAATGCCTCACGAGTCAGCTTAGGGTAACGTACCATTACGCGTACTTCTTCGCCGTTTCGGATTACACGCTGTGCTTCGCCACCATAAAAACTAGCACCCACTTGATTTGCAATGCCGGCTAAATCTAAGCCTAAATCGTAAGCAACGGGTTTAAGGCTCATTTGCACTTCTTTGCTCGCAGGATCTATGGTTGAGCTAATATCAAACAACCCTTTTTGCTGTTGAAGTAATTGAATAAAACGACGACCCGCTTGATTTAAAGTATCTATGTCTGAGCCATACAGTAAATAGCCAAACTCGCCGCCGCCATTACCACCGCCGCCACCAACATCGTCTTGAATAGTTAACGACTTAATACCAGCAATAGTCGGCATAGCCTCACGCCACCGGCGAGAAAGCTCAAATGCATTGTATGGACGTGAATCTTCGTCAACTAATGGAGCTAGTAACTGCGACTCGGTTCTGCCTTGATTAAATACCAATACATCACGAATAATTTTTTGACCAAATTCACGTTCAGTCTCTTCATCGACTCTAAGTACCATAGCTTCTATTTCACGAATAGCAGCAATGGTTTGTAAGTCAGAAACGTTGTCGTTCATTTCTACTTGAATTTGTGGAAAGTCGTGCGGCACTTTAGGAGTTGGAACTGTACGTACTTTATTAGACGTAATAAGTGCAATACTAATTATAAACATTGCAATAAAAGCAAACAAAACAGTCCAGCGCCAATCAACACACTTAGCAATAAAACGTTTATATGGGCCATTTACGAAACCAAAAAAGCGTGTATTGAAGCGATCGCGCCAACCACCTTTTTTAATCGGCGAAAAGTGCGTATGAGCAATGTGAGCTGGCAGTATCAGCTTTGATTCAATCAAACTAAATGCTAAACACAGCATTACTACAACGGCTATACCATAAAAGAAGGCACTTTCTGGCCCGCTCGACATTGTGAATGGTGCAAATACAGCAATCGTTGTTAACACACCAAAGGTTGCAGGTGTTGCAACGCGGTTTGCTCCGCGCACCACGTTTTCAACGCCACCACCGCTTTTTTCAACTTCGGTATAGGCGGCTTCCCCTATCACTATGGCATCATCCACCACTATGCCGAGCACCATTATAAAAGCGAATAACGAAATAATATTAATGCTAATGCCAAATAGTGGCATCATCATCATGGCCCCTAAAAAACAAACAGGTAAGCCAATCATTACCCAAAGCGCTAGTTTAAAACGCAAGAATAACGACAACATAATTGCCACCAAAATAGCACCTTGAAACAGGTTAGCTTTCATCATATCAAGGCGAGCATTTAGGTAGTAGGTCATATCCATTAATGGCTCTAATCGAATACCTGGCGGTAGCTGCTTATTTTTTTGATCAATAAACGCTTTAACCGAATCCGCAACGGGAATCATGTTTTGCTCTTGCGTTGCTTTTACCGATAAATACACCGCGTTTTCGCCATTAAACTTAAAGTAGCGCTCACCTTCGGTAAATTGATCTTTAATAACTGCAATATCTTGCAGTAAAACTTTAGCGCCATACTCGCCAATTTTTACCGGAATTTGCCTAAACTCTTCACCTGAGTAAAACTGATTCTCGACGCGAACAGAAATAACACCTGCGTCTGTTTTTAGCTGCCCCGCCGAAAAGTTAGCTGAGTAACGGCGTACTGCATTCATCACATCACTAAGGGTTAGATTATATTGGCGCAGCGTATCGGGCTCTATTTCAATTGCTATTTCATCAAGAGGAACATCGTTTACCACTAACGACACGTTAGATAACTGTAGTAACTCATCCTCTATTTGGTTTGCTATAGGCTTAAGCTCTGTAAGTGGTAAGTCAGCAACGAGCGTCATACCTATTACGTCTTGCCTAAACTCAACCTGACTTATGGTGACCGGTTCCATACCAGCCGGAAAGGTCGCAATACCATCAACACGCAACTTTACTTTATCAAGCACATCGGTAAGTTTTGCATCGGTGTTTATTTCTAGGCTGGCTGTACCGCCATTTCTAAATGCGCGATACACGCCTTTTTTAATTTCGGTTATATCTTTAAGTGACTCTTCAACTTTTATAAGAATACTTTCTTCTATTTCCTGAGGAGAGGCACCTGGGTAATTAGCCTCAATATTAATGTAGTTAATCTCTACATTAGGAAACATTTGACGCTGAATCGTAAAGTAACTTATAGCCCCCATAATAATGATAAAAAACATCATTAAATTAGCGGCTACTGAATTATTAGCAAAGTAGGCAATTAGCCCTGTTTGTTTTTGTTGTATTGACTCGCTCATAACTATTACACCCTACAGCTGTTGCGTGTTTGAAGTGCTCGTTTCTGAGCTTTCAGGTTTTGCAGCTACACCTGCAATTTTAACCTGCATTCCTTTTTGCGGGTATTCAGGTAAAGTAATAACGAGTTTGTCATCGGCATTTAAACCACTGCTAATATAAAAATACTCACCCTCTTCTCGAATAACCGTTACTTTGCGAGGCTCTAGTTCTTGATTTTCGTTTACTACCCACACAGTCTGATTGTTAACCAAAGCTTGCGGTAAACGGTAAATATTATTAAGCATTGCACCTGCAAAATTCACCTGTACGTAGCTGCCAAACTTAATGGCTGGCTGTATATTCTTAAGACCGTATGGGTCTTCAATTCGCACTACTAGACTGCTCATACGCGTAGCGTTATCAACAATCCCTAGGTCGCGGTCAATTACACCTTCTCGGGTGAAGCTGTTTAGACCTTTTTGAATAATCGTTGCGGTAATACCTTTAATACGCTCTGGTAAAAAAACGCTATCGAACCCTGCTATAGGAATAATCACTTCAGCAGTTTCAATATTATTGAGCTCAGCAACTTGCGAACCCATAGTGACAAATTGACCAACACCTACATTTCGGCTAATAACCAATGCATCGTAAGGGGCTGTTACTTCACAATTATCTAAGTCACGTTGTGCACGTTTTAATGCAGCTTGCGCCGACTTTACAGATGCCTGCGCACTTAACACTTGAGGCTTACGTAAAAATAAGTCGGTACGCGCTTTACTTGGAAAACGCTTTGCTTCATCTGCGGCTACTTGAGCTTGGGCCTGCTCTTCAATTAAGCCTGCTTGTGCACGAGCAATTTCTGCCTCTGCAACAAGTACTGCTGCTTCGTAGTTGTCTTTTTCGATAGTAAATAACGTTTCACCGCGAGCAACGATGCCGCCGGCTACAAAATTAGGATGCCAACTTAACACTTCACCCGACACCTGCGCCGAAAGCTGTGTACTTTCAAGAGGCTTTACTTCACCGTAGCTATTAATAATAACTTGATGATCGTTTGCAGCCACTGGCTCAACTTGCACTGTTGGACGAGTATCAATTACTTCTTTTTTTTCTGGCTCTTGTGCAATGGCATTTATTCCCATAAAGCCAACAACACCAACAATTAGCGCTACAAATGGAAAAACCCATCTAAGTGAATTTGTTTGCATATCCTATTATCCCCAAAATTCTATTAACGTCATAATACCAGAGCCATATGAAACATTAAGGTGACATTTGTAAGCAACTGTTGCAAATACATATAAACCACTGCTATTTAGGGCTATAAAAATAACTTTGCATGCAGCTCACCTCATTTGTTATATTTTGTTACAAACTTTTGTTTATTAATATCAGTTAATTAGCGTTGTACACTTAAATTTCGTCGCGAAGATGTGCGAAATTAAATTAATTTACGTACAGTCCAATTAAATTAACAAATATTAAAAGTCTCAAAATGAAATTAACGACCATCACCCTTGCGCTTAGCTTAGCGTTTGGCAGCCATGCATTTGCAGCCGATAAAAAAGACGAAAAAGAGCCAAAAACACTTAGCGAAATGATCAAAGGACAAACCGAATTTGCCGGTATATTTAGCCTTTATCAAGACGAAAAAACCGGTAAGCACCTTATGGTGATTAACGAGTCCCAACTTAATACGCCGTTTGTATATTTTGCGCACACTGTCGATGGCGTTACAGATGCAGGCCATTATCGTGGTTCGTACCGTGAAACTAAGTTAATTGAATTTAGAAAATACTTTGATCGTATCGATATCATTAGCAAAACACCTCGCTACAAATTTGACGAAAACAGTGCAATTTCAAAAGCGAGTGATGCCAATATTAGTGAAGCGGTACTTGCGAGCATTAAAATAGAAAAAGAAGAAGACGGTAAAATAGCATTCAACGTAAATAAGTTATTTTTAAGCGAAGCACTTCATAAAGTATCACCTACGCCAAATCCAGCTGATAAAAACGCCAAAAAGCGCTTTAAAGTAGGCAAATTAGACGATAAAAAATCACGCATTATTAAACAGCGCCCATACCCTAATAATCTAGACGTGGTTGTTGATTACGTATTTACTAACCCAAGCCCAACGGTACGTGGCTCAAATGCAGTAAGCGACCCACGTAGCGTATCGGTAAAAGTTCAGCACTCGTTTGTTGCTTTACCTAGCAATAACTACGCACCACGTATGGATGATGCGCGCATTGGTTATTTTACAAATCAATTTGATCAAATGACATCTACCGATTGGGCACCTTATGAAGATGTTATAAAACGTTGGGATCTACAAAAGAAAGACCCTAGTGCAGCACTTTCAGAGCCAGTAAAACCAATTACTTGGTGGATAGAAAACACCACACCTATCCAATGGCGCGATACTATTCGTGACGCTGTTTTAACGTGGAATACTTCTTTTGAAAAAGCCGGTTTTAAAAATGCCTTAGAGGTAAAAGTACAACCAGATGATGCAGACTGGGATGCGGGCGATATTAATTACAACGTACTGCGTTGGACTTCGTCACCTAAGCCTCCATTTGGCGGATACGGACCAGCACTTGCTAACCCATTAACAGGCGAAATACTGGGCTCAGACATTATGCTTGAGTTTGTATTTATGAAAAACCGCTGGATTTATGACACACTTTTCACTCAAGGAACAATGAGCCACGGTGAAACAACAAATACCGGTGAGCTAAATTGCTCACTAGGGCATGAGATTCAACAAAATCTAATGCTTGCCAAAGGTCTTGCTAGCGGCGACAAAATTGAAGATAAAGAAATGCTTCGCCAAGGTCTAACGCAATTGGTACTTCACGAAGTTGGCCATACTTTAGGTCTTAACCACAATATGAAATCATCTATTTTGTGGGATGAAAAAGAAGTACACGACAAAAACAAAACCCAAGGCATAGTAACCGGTTCTGTTATGGATTATGCACCGGCTAACATTGCCCCAATTGGTATGCAGCAAGGTGATATTTTTCAAACAAAACCAGGTCCTTACGATGATTGGGCAATTAACTATGGCTACAGCGTAGCACTTGCAGATGAAGCTGCTGAGCAAGCTAGACTTGAAAAAATACTTGCTCGTTCAAGTGAACATGCCCTTGCCTTTGGTAACGATGCAGACGATATGCGCGCACCAGGTCGCCATATCGATCCACGTGTAATGATTGGTGATTTGTCGTCAAATCCTGCGGCCTATGGCGCAGATCGTATGGCGTTAATTAATAAATTATTTACTGAGCTAAAAGATAAAGCAACAGTTAAAGGTGAGTCTTACCAACAGCTTGTTACCTCTGCTAATAGCTTATTTGGTCAGTACAGAGCTCAAGCGGGTGTTGTTTCTCGCCAAATTGGTGGTGTGTACGTTGAGCGTGCTGTAGTGGGTGATGCAAACGCAGATAAACCATTTACACCGGTATCGCTTGAGCGTCAAACACAAGCGATGGATATACTCGCAAAGTTTGTATTTGCACCAGACGTACTACAAAACATGCAACCTCTATATAGCTACTTGCAACTGCAACGTCGTGGCTTTAATCACTTTGGTAAAAATGAAGACCCTAAAGCACACCAAATGATTTTAGGGATGCAAAAGTCTGTACTTGCACAGCTATTACACCCAGCGGTATTACTGCGTATTTCTGATACTGCTTTGTACGGTAATGAATATAGCCTAACTCAGTTTATGCAAGATTTAACCGCTAATATTTTTGTGAAAAGCAAAGACGCAAACTCTATTAGTCACAACTTACAAATTGAGTATGTTAACCAGCTAATCGCAATTGCAGGTCTTGGCAAAGCAAGTAAGTACGATAACTTAGCTAAAACAGCTGCGTTATATCAGCTAACTCAAATAGCCGATACCAGTATTGCTTGGGGTGCAGATACAGCAACTAAAGCGCATAAAAAATATATTGATCGCTTAATTGCAAAGGCACTAGAAGCGTAAAATATCTCTACTAATTGAGTAAACCAAGGCCACGTTTAACGTGGCCTTTTTTATCACTTAATTCACAGATCAAATATAAATAGTGCCTTTTAAATACCTTACAGCATGCCCCGTTAAGGTGACGGTTGTATCACCCACTTCACATAGTAAATACCCGCCTCTGCTTGAAGCCTGATAAGCGCTTAACGTAGTTTTACCCAATTGCTGCGCCCAGTAAGGTGCCAAGCCAGTATGAATAGAGCCTGTTACATAATCTTCGTCACCACCGCTTGCAGGCCAAAAATAACGAGATATAAAATCATATTCAGCACTTGCAGCAGTGGCCACTACATCAAGTGGATAAAGCGTTTTTAAAAGCTCTGAGCTAGTTTTTAATTCAAGTATTTGATCGGCGTTTTCATAAATAACAAAGTAGGCTTGGCGATTTTTAAGCACTTTACTCGGTTGTATAGACAGGCCGTCAAGCAGTTGCTGAGGCACATTTTGCACTTCAACCGGTGCTTGTTTTGGAAAGGTCATTGCAAAGCTACCATCAGCGTTTTTATTAACGATTAGCTCGCCCACCGCATCAGCAATAAAGCGAATTTGCGATATGTTATGCTCTTCACATAAAACATAGGCAGCCGCAAGTGTGGCGTGACCACAAAAATCGATTTCCATTAACGGCGAAAACCAACGAATAACAAAACTGCCATCGTCTTGCAGGCAGGTAAAAGCAGTTTCAGATACGTTATTCTCAGCGCCAATCTTTAGCATTAAATCGTCACTTAACCACGATTTTAGTGGGATCACTGCCGCATAGTTACCTTTGAATAACTCATTCGTAAACGCATCAATTTGATGAATAGCTAATTGCATTGTTTAAACTTTGTAATGATTAATAGCTTAAAACTGCCATACCTAAACTAAATTAGCACTTTTATTTTGGCTTTAAGCCATTACAGGCCGCATTCTATAATATTGCATACAACCAAATTGCACAGCATTGGTAAGCAACAGCATAATAAACATAAGTAAGTGCGCCGTGCTTGGAGCCGCTGTTGTAAGCTCAACAACTAAGCCGCAAATACCAGCAATAAACTGCAAGCTAAAGTAGCGCGCGCTTAAATTACTTACATTACCCGTACGCAATGTTTTATAAGTTTGCGGCATAACACGTACCGAACTCATCACAAGGCCAACATACGTTAAAGCGCTTAATACCGTTGCAGTATCAAGGCTTGAATTCAAAAGTAGTGAAAAAGGCAGTAACGAAAAACCTAGCATAGTAAACAACTGTACCCGTTCTCGTTTAGCTGCGTTATAACGTGCAAAAAAATACAAAATAAGTCCGCTTAACGCACCGGTTACAATAAATGGTAACGCAATATAAAAACGCTCAAAATAAATATTGTAGGTTATAAAATAAAGGCTTTGTGCTAACCCAAACGTCATCATCAATAGTGATAAACCTGAGACACTACGATTTTTTCGAATTTTGTTTAGTAATGGTAAAAAACTAAAAACCAAAATAAATGAAGACAATATAGGCAAATAATGCGCCAAAGCAACCTCGCTCGTTACATAAATGTTAATTAAAAGCAGAAATAAAAACATTTAATAAACATTTGTTTTAAAAGGCTTTTACTATGAGCGCGGCATTGTAGAGCCGCGTAAATTTAACTCAACTAAATAAGAAATTCTTGTTTTAGGTACTGGCAAGCTAGGTATACAAAAACCGTAGAATTAAGTTCACGGTTTACCGGTTTAATAGAAAGCCTCACCGTCAAACTATTAAATAAAAATGATAGTTGTTATCATGCGCAAGTCATTAACTGCTGTATATAAAACTACCTATGAGAAAAACTCTTTTTAAAATTCACAGTTGGATCGCTCTAATAGCTATCATTCCATTGATTGTTATTAGTATTACAGGGAGCGTATTAGTTTTTAAAAGTGAAATAGATGGCTTACTTATGCCAAGCAGCCACTTTGTTGTAAATGCACTGCCAGAGCGCATGCCAATCGACACGTTAATTGCCAAAACAGAGCATGCTTACCCTGAATATGTAGTAGGTAGTTGGGAAATATTTAACGATGATACAGCTGATCGGGTTTACTTAGTCAAACGCGGCACAGAGCAATGGTATAAGTTTCATTTAAACCAGTATACGGGTGACATTTTGTCTGAACCTGTTGGTACCAGCCATTATTTTACCGATTGGTTTTTAGAACTACATTACACTTTTTTACTGAACGACTTTAAAAACCTGCCAGGGCAAACAGGCACTGTACTAGGCTTCTTTTTTGCTCTGTTTTTATTGGTATTAGGTATTACTGGGCTTATTATTTATCGTAAATTTTGGCAGCGTCTATTTAGTGTGCGCTGGCGTGCAACACTGCAAATTGTACTTAGCGACATTCATAAAATGACGGGGGTTATAGGATCTCCCATCATTATTATTTTAGCTATCACAGGTGGCTACTTTAACTGGGCGGTGTGGTATCACGAAGTTATTGAACACGCAGATGAAGAGCACTTTGTACTAACCAAAAACCTACACAGTAGCGATATTTCGTTTCAACGCATACTTGATGACAGTAAAAAGCAAATACCCACTTTTAACGGCACGTTTTTAGTTATGCCACTCGAACCTGACGAAAATATTACTTTATTCGGCGAAGTCGATACCGCCAACCCACTTGCTAGTGAGTATGCCAATACGGTTAGCTATAACAAGCTAACAGGCGAGCACATAGCTAACTGGGATATTCGCGAAGTAGGCGTTGGCTGGCAGGTAATTGATAGCTTTAGAAAGCTTCATTTTGGCTACTTTGCAGGGCTAATAAGTAAAATACTGTGGTGCGTAATTGGTTTAAGCCCAGTGTGGCTAGCAGGTACTGGTTTTTACTTATGGTTTACTCGCCGAAAACGTAAAAAACAATCACAAAAAAACCGTTTAAATAAACGCCAAGTCACTAGGGCGTGTTGATCTTTGGTGGGTGAATTTGCAGCAGTATGTTTGGTTTTTAGGCAAGGCGGAGCCTATGTAGTGTGGTTATTCCCCATGAATAGGCGATAACGCAGCATAAATACCAAACATGCGCTGCCCTAAGGGTTCTTTCTAGGGACGATTGACTCTTTGTTGCTCGGTTTTTACTTAGCCCACTAGGTTACAAACCTCGCGCCGCGATTTAATCGCCCCTAGATTGAACAAATTTCAATCCACAAAGTTCAACATGCCCTAGCGTTTAAAAATAATAGCTTATGATTCATTTAATAATAAGCTATTTATAAATTATAAAAACAGCACTCTACATATTATTTATAGAAGAGAGTGCGCAATAATACTTAGTCATTTTGAGGGAGTAAACCTAACGCTAGTTGCATTAAAAACGTCTCATTTAGAACAACTAAATAACGAAATTTTTGCCTTACTATCGACAAGATTTTTCTGCCTAAAAAGAATTATTAATTAATCTTCGCACATCCAAAAAAATGTTATCGCCAGCCTTTTAGTATTTAAATCATCTCCAAAATACTCAGATGCACTGTGAACAATACTACCTTTAAATATAATTAAACGATTAAAGCGATTCTCAATATCTATGTCTTTATACCATGCGCTATATGGAAGGCTACTTACATTAAGTGCATCAACAAGGTTAGCATAAGGAGGATCGACAATATTTCCTCCTGCCGCTTCATTTGCATACTTTAAACGATAAAAAGAGGTACCGGCAGAGGTAATTGGATCAGGATTTAAATACAAAACAGCAGCGTATCTACATAAATAACGATTATCTACATGAGGCCTAGAAGCCCCTTCTTCAGCCCCCACTAAAATTGCAGTATTGGTATCAACTACAACCTTATTGGAATCAGCAACCCATAATTTATTTTTTTTGATAACTGACTTAACATATTTTTCTATTTTTTTAAGCTGTTTACTATTTAGAGCATTAGGAGTGCGCATTCCAGGCCAAAGTTCTTTGGTATACGGCTTACCGTACTTCCAAACCTCTTTTTTTAAACATGAAGAACGAATAGCCATTGCTTCTTCATGTTTAAAAAACTCATCAACAACCCAATAGTTACTACCTAGTTCTGGCTTTTCATACCTTAAACCAGGTGCGTCGGAGGGGACGCTTGGAAGTACAACGCTCTTGGGAACTTTCTGATGCTTAAATGACATTGTCAAAATACTTATTTTATTAAAACAGCTCAGAATATAACATTTACTTAACAGTCATTTAAAGTGAATAATAAAACTCTACTTAGCGCATACCCAAAGCTACTACCGTTATTTTGCCTACAGCTCTGTATTAGGGCTGAGGGCATAGTTTATTAGTGTTTCATTATAAAACTATGGTCACATTAGTATTTAAGCCAAAATTTTATACATCGTAAATTTAGCATTAGTCCATTTATAAAATTTTTAGAAAAAAAATCTATAACATTGATTAAAAACCCACCACATTGTAATGTAAAAATTAACAAAGGAGTGGGTTATGATATTTATCAAAATAGTTATTAGTATTACCTTTTTATTTTTAGTTGGATGTAACACAACCAAGGTTCAGCAAGTAGAACAACAAGTAGGGCTTGAACAACTATTAAACCATTCTTTGTTTAATAAACTCGACACACCTTCCGAGCACAGTATTTTTGAGTTACCGGATGCTGAAAAAGAAATATTTTTAGCTTACGCCGAAAACCAAAAGCTATCCCAAATCCGTGATGACCGCATAATTTACAACTACCTCGAAAGCCAGATAGCTAACTTTAAATACCATGGCGATACACTTAGTTCAGCTCAAACCCTAAAGCGTTCGCAAGGTAATTGCATTAGTTTAGCCATTTTAACGCAAAGCTACGCACAAGCTCTTGGGTTAGAAACAAGCTTTCAAGAAGTTACAAGTAAGCCCATATACGCAAAAGAAAATAATGTTGTTTATGTCGCTAATCACTTTAGAACAAAAGTATATGCTCCAAAAGTAGAGAAAAAAGATGATAATATAATTGAGTTTTTCAGAGCGGGCACCTTAATTGATTACTTCCCTACTCGTCGCAGTTTTTATTCAAGCAGCGCAGACTATAACGATTTAGTTTCTAAGTTTTACAGTAATTTAGCTGCAACAGCGCTAGCAGACAAACAGCTGGATATTGCTTACTCACTTATTCTACAAGCAAACAAATACACTCCCAATGATCCTGAATTATTTAATATAGCGGGCATTTTGCATCGTCGGGCTGGTGATTTACAAAGCGCTAAAAACATCTATCAAACAGCACTTAGTAATAATGAAATAAGCATTAATTTAATCAGCAACTATCAGCTTTTAGCTAAAAAATTAGGCGACAAAGAGCTTGTTAAGGAGCTCACCTCACAATTAGTTAATAAAGAAAAAGACCCATATGAATTACTAGTAATCGCTAAAAACGACTTACAAGCTGGCCACGCTCATCAGGCTAAAGCACACCTTGAGCAAGCTATTACTAAAGCGCCTTACATTGCTGAGTTATACTTGGAACTCGCAAAAGTTCGCTATCAACAAGGTAATATTAAACAAACACAAACCTTACTTGAGAAAGCAATTGAACTAGAACGTGATAATCAAAAACTCGATGTATATCAAGCTAAGTTACTGTCGTTACAAATGGACAAATAACTTAGCCAAACCGTGGTTAACTTTAAACGCTAAAGTGAATAATAAAAGCTCAGCCAAGCACGCATTTCATCTTCAAAACTGTCGCCTTCTACTCGCGACAGTCCCATATTAAACGTTAAATCGTTTACACCTGCTGGCCCCATTCCAAAACTAAAGTCACCTTGGTACTTTAAGCCGTAACTTTGTGCATATACGGTGTCGTCGAGTTGATGTTGCTTATAATAAAGCCACGGCATGCCTTCTTTAAAGCTAAAGCCGCCACCGTAGCCTTGATAGCGCTTTGCAGTTGCACTGTAAAAAGGCAGCTCAAATGAAAGTACATATTCACTATTTTGCTGCTGATTAATAAGATTTGAGCTAAAGCCACCTAATGCAAGGCTGCTGTCGTCGCGTTGCTTTTGATCAAAGTTTGCATAAAGAGGAATACCAAACGCTTTACCAAAAATTTTGGCGGCTAAATCATAACCTTGCCAATTATTACTTTTGCTACTGCCATCGTACCAACTCGCATAAATACTTTGGCCTATAGCAAAGTCTTGACGATCATATTGCCAATTTTGAGCAATACCTAAACGCGTCCAACTTTTATGGCTTTGCTTATAATCAGTGTAATTGTAGGCAAGCTCTGGCATTAAACTTAACTGCCCAAATTTAACGGGGTAACTTATTGCGGCAAAACCACCACGGGCATCCATGTCTGCACTTAGACTTTGCTGAGACTGGCGCGATGTATCTAAATTGTAGTCAAACAGTGCAAGTTTCAGTTTTACATCAAGCGCATTATATTTTGCCTGCACATAACCACCGTGCAATGCCCCATCGTGTAAATCAGTGCTATAACCCGCTTGTAAGTCGAGCTGCTTTAATAAGTCGCTACTTTTAATGCTTAAATCTAACAAACTGGTAGAAGCCGAATAATATTGAGAGCCAATCGCGAAAGTAGCGTGCTGGTCGAGCACGTTGTAATTTGTTTGCTCTGTAGTTTCGTGCTTATATATTTTAGCTTTTGGAAGTGTATGTTCGTTTACTATTAGCAGCGGTGCTTTTTTGTTAGCTGCAAACTCAGTAACTACAGTGCTTTTTATAGCTTTTGGCAGTGTTTTTACATTTGGCCCATCTGCAGTTATCGAAAAATAGAGTAACGAGCCATCAGCCATTTCAATTGGGTGGGCAACGGCCTCTTGCCCTTGGGTTAACTTGGTGAGTGTTTTACTCTCTATGTTGTAGTTATAAATATCGGTGGCGCTATTTAAACCTGCAACAAAGTAAAGTGACTCGCCATTATGGCTAAAGCTTGGCTGACTTAAATATTGATACCCGTTTGGCATAGGTACTGATAGCTGTTGTTCGCCGTTTATACCTTGTATATACAATTGCCAATTTTCATTTAATGATGTTGATAAATAGGCTAATTTAGTTTCGTCAGGACTGAGTATTGGGTAATCGTAAGTTGTCTCAAGACTTTTTGTAAATAATGGTGTGATGGTTTGCGTATTGAGATCAACCTTTACTAATTCAGAGTAGCCATCCCTTATTTGCTCGCCATACAAGGTTTCGCCGTTACTGGTTACGTTAAAACGACGTATACCAGCAAGTTCGGTAAGTTGTGTAATATTTCCAGTGTCAGTGTTATAGCTAAATATGTCAGACACTTTGTTATAAATACCCGACTCTTCATTGCTGTACGCATTGAAATATAAAGTTGTGCTATTTACCCATTGAGGATTTGCAATACCGGCTCGGTTAATTTGATTAAGCACTTGTTTTTGTTCGCGCTTAAACACACTGGGCGCTGTATCGGGAATATCTTGTGCATCGTTTTCGAGTAGCTCTTTTTGCGCTTTAGTAAACTCTTCTTGCGCTTTAATGTTGTCATCAGTGCTATAAATTATAAGCTTGGTATTACTCTCTTTATCTCGCTCAACAATCGCAATTTTACTACCATCTTTTGAAAGTACTGGGTTACTTGCATATAAGTTAAGCTCAAGCCAAAGTTCACTATTAAGTAACGACTCCCCTTGCTCTATTTGCATTGCTTTATAGGTATATTCAGCTATAAATCGGCGATATAGCTTGGCTGCACTTTGCCCAAACACACCGCTAAATGCCTCATCAAAATCACGCGTTTTTACGCCTTGCATTCGCGTCCAAACACTATCGAGTGTTTGCTCTGAATAGTTTTTCTCTAACCAATTTAAAAAGCGACTACCCATTAAATACGCCATTGAGCCGCCCATAAAGCCCTGCTCGCCATTTAACTGCCCATAGGTTGGCAGTGCGCCCTGTTGAGCGAATTCTCGCAGTATTGACTCTGAGTAGTTATCAAACAAACGTCCACGACCCGTCATTTTAGACTCAATCAATGTGGCATAACCTTCGGCTACCCAGCGCGGCGTATCACTGTAGGTTAAGTCGTATAAATCCCATATACCACGTACTTTCTGCTGCCAGTGATTGCGTGTAGGCTGTGCTAAGTGCACTAAGTGAATATATTCATGCAACACAAGCAACTGCTGCCAGCCAGCGCTGTTTGATATAACTGTGTCTGATTGTGGTGGGGTTGTAAAAAGTGCCATTACAGGGTTACTTGAGGTAGGTAGCGCAAAGCCGTTTGCTGCATTTAGGGGATCAAACACCACTACATCAACTGTTTTATCAAGTGCTCTGTTTTGCTGCTCAAGCACTTTGGTGCGTACTATTTCAAGCTCTGTTGCAGTTGATTTAGCAAAATCAGCATGCTCAACACTGTAGTGAATATTAAAATGTTCGGTATGAATAGTTTGCCAATCGGCTGCAAAGCTTGGTGCTGCTAGTAATAAAGCTGATGCGATAAGTGTTTTTTTCATGAGCGTCCCTAAAAGAATTCCTTAATACCATCTAGGGTATTATTAAATGTCTTTCATGGGCAGTAAGAAAGTGTAATAAAGCATGTGCAAATGTGTATTTACACATGTTTTATTAGGGGAGTTTACATCCAGCTGCGAGTATCTGACTCAATCTGCTTAATTGTAAAATCAATAATAAAGTCAGCATCTTGCTGCTTTATGTAGGGCATAAATGCAAAGCCTGAAGCAAGTTGTATGTATAAGCTTTTTAAGCCTGATTTGCGCATTAAGTACGTACTTATACTGCGCGCACTTTGCGCTTTATAAAGCTCAAAAACACGGTAATGAACGCCAATCAACCCTTTGCGTACAACCATGTAAAATCGACCATTATCCTCATGCATGTAATAACCATAACGCTGATACGATAAAGTTACCAAGCCAGAAAACACCACCAAAACACCAAGGCTTATCAAAGTATTAATATCAGCAATAAAACAAAAGCCAAACACTAATGCACTGGGTAGCAGTGAATAAAAGCCTAAATTTTTATACAAAAGAGCGCGTTCTGCGCGCTTAAAAGCGAGTTTTTTACTATTAAACCACGGGTAAATCCATTGGCATACACTATCAACTTGTTCGCTATTTAATACAGGTAATACTAAGGTTTGTTTATTTTTTTTAGCCGCAACACCGGCTGCTATTCCGCCGCTACTTGCTTGCAAGTACTCAACGGTAAATCGCTTTAGCAATCGCCCCATTAGGTTTTGCTTAATAACAATAGATTGCACTTTATCCATGCTCATTGAAAGCTGATGGCGCTCTAACAAGCCAGCAATACGTTTAAATTTTTGACCTTTAAAATAAAGCTCAAAGTTATAAAAACGAATAAGCGACATAGTCACCGATAGCATTACAGCCACCAAAACTAACAAAACAATTAAGGTGATCATCGCAAAGGTAGCAGCACTTGCCAGCATACCAAGCTCTTGTTGGTAAAAGCCTTCTACTTTCGCAATAATTTGCTTCTCTAAAAAATCAACAATCAGGTTTATAAAAGGGGCCAAAGCAGCGATTGCTAAAATAGCCATATTCGACATCAAACCAAATTTGGCTATTTCTTTATTGCTAATGCTTAGGCTGTTTTCGATAGTGTCTGTTTCGCTTTGTTCAGTATTTTGTATTTCTTGCTGTTGCTGCGCTTTAAAATCAAATATTTGTTTACGCATTTGCTGTGCGTAATCTTTAGTGACGCCAGGTAAAACAACTTCTTGCGACACACTGCCAGCTGCATCAAAAATACAATTAACTAAGTTTACGGGGGTAAAATAAAATGGCTCGGCAATATTAACGTTTTGCACACGGCAAAATTTAAGCGTAAGTCGCTCTTTTTTAAATACACCTTTGTTAAGCAATATTTCGTTGTCGCTACTAATACAAAACTTAAAATTTAAATAATATAAAAATGAGTAAATAAGCAACGAAATTAGCGCAATCCCACCTGCAACCTGCGCCCAAAACAACTTATTTTCTACTTGAGTAACAAACACGACAAGCATAGGCAGTAAGTTTAAAAGGCCATCTTTTACAAAGCGCACACTAAAGTGCACAACAAAGTATAAAAGCGCCCAGGGCGATACTTTTTGCCAGTAAATAGGGCTCGCTTTATCTTCGATAGTTGCATTACTCATCGACTAAAGTTGCCTGAGTAGTTGCGTCGTCTTGGCGGTAGTTTTGTACAAATTGGCGCATATTTTTACAATCATCATGGGTTAGCCCACTAATTTGTAAATCGGCACTTACACCGCCAGCGCTAAATAATTTAATACTCGCAAGGCTAAGTTTTCGCTCTATTGGCCCTTGGTGTATTTCCATATGCTGTACACGCGCTAAAGGTAATACCGTCACTTGTTGCCAAATAACGCCTTTTTTAAAAGCAATGTCATGATTTCGCACTGCAAAACCTCGTAACCTCACACTTATCATGTTGTACGCCATAGATACGGCCACCAAAATAGGCATACCAATTAGCAAATACGTTTGTGCATTATTAGCAAAGGCTTCATTAAAATAACAAACAGCAATAAGCGCTCCAATTAGCGGTATATAAAACAGAAGCGAGCTAAGCTGTGTATGTAATAAGGCTTTATCAGCCAATGGCTTAAAGCTAATATCACTATGCTTTGGTAAATCCATTATTTGTTGATTGTTAAACACTATTTGTCCCTATTCCTGCTTTTAATTATGGCTAGCTTACCAACTAATGGTGGTTATTAAGGTGTGGCTTTGTTTTGGCTCAAGCGTTACTTTATCTGTCAGTACATTAGCAGCCTCTAAGCAGAGCATTGTTTTATACTCATCGTCAGCAAAGTTAGATAAGCGTTTTGATTTTTCTATCCATGGGTTCCACAGTACACACGAATTTGAGTTTTCGCGGCTCACATTAATAACACCTTCTGGCGTTTTAATAGTTTGCATTGTATTTGCTTGTGTATAAACCATGTCGGTTTCGCGATTAAAGCTTACAACATCATTTTGTACAAATGGCCCTTCACTAAACTCAATATATTGCGCGCCTTGCAAACCATCAACATAGGTATTTGTAATGTCTGATGTAGGAAAATAGGTATGCAGCGCTTGAGTAAAGCTAAATGGCGCACTCCCTAAGTTAGCGGTCGTTAAGCGAACCTGTAATTTATCGCTTAACACAAACTCAACTTTTAATGCTGACTGAT
This sequence comes from Pseudoalteromonas sp. SWYJZ19, assembly GCF_015864375.1. Lineage (NCBI taxonomy): Bacteria > Pseudomonadati > Pseudomonadota > Gammaproteobacteria > Alteromonadales > Pseudoalteromonadaceae > Pseudoalteromonas > Pseudoalteromonas sp. SWYJZ19. Next base: position 33,543 of record NZ_JADYXI010000017.1, on the reverse strand, counting down.
GCGGCCAATACGTCGTATTAACAAGCTTCATGGGTAGCTTTAAACTAACTGTAATTTGCTCATCAGATTCGTGTACTTCATCAGCTTGCCACACGCTTGTGCGCGCAAAACCATGGGCAGGCCAGCCATCATTAGCGTGTGTACCAAACCACGGCCAACAAATAGGAATACCACCTCGAATACTTGCCCCTTCTTGATAGGTTTCGTCTTGTGATACCCATATAAGTGGCTTGTTATTTTTAGGGATAAACTCGGTAATTTGCCCACCTTGCAAAAATATTTTTGCATCGCACTTTGAGCTAGCTATTTTAATAAACTCAAGACCGGTTTCGCTTTGCTCAATGCTAACTGATGGCGATAATTTCATACCTTCCCCTATAATACTGATACTAAAGATTTTTAATGTTTGTGCAGAAACAATAATGCATGCTTAAAGTATACGCTATTGATATTAAATATTGATTGCTGAATTTGTTCATTGCCGATTAATACATATACAGTAAACTCACAAACAATTACTTTGTACTAACAGCTGTAAATGAATAATACTAAAGTCTATACAATAAGACTTGCCAATTATTCACAACATACGTACTGTGCGCAACTTAATGCACACAAGATGCTAAGAAAATTTACTATAATTTAAACAATATAATTTTACATTAGTTACTGCTCTAACTATTAAAAACCAACAAAAGCGGCCTAATGTGCAATATATTGTTTGAATTCAATTTATTTGATGTGTAACATTTCGCGATTACGGCAAACTACCGCCCCATCGATGAGATAAGCAAATGCAAAAATATGACGAGTTATTGGTTTCTTTACGTAAAGTAATCCGCGCGATTGACTTACATTCTAAGCAGCTAAATAAAACTTCGGGTTTAACTGGCCCACAATTGCTTATAATGCAAGAAGTTAAAAAAACCGATGGGATAACGGCGAGCCGTATTGCTCAAAACGTAAATTTAAGCCCAGCAACGGTCACCAATATTCTCGACAGAATAGAAAGCAGAAACTTAGTAACACGCGTACGCAGTCAAATGGATAAACGCAGAGTGAGCTTATACCTCACCGAGAAAGGAAAAGAGTTACTTGATAAAGCACCTCAGCCATTGCAAGAACACTTTATTGAAAAGTTTTCTGCGCTTGCTGAGTGGGAACAGAGCCTTTTACTCTCATCAATGCAGCGTGTAGCCGCGATGATGGATGCAGATAAATTAGATGCATCGCCCCTTCTAGAAGTTGGTGCACTTACTCAAGCTCCTAAAGAATAAACAATAAAAAAAATACATAGTTTTGTACTTACTCTAAACGTAAGGCGTTTTTTGACGTCTTGAATTTTTTATTTTTTAATCACAAGCAGAGCGGCTATTATGACTAAACTCTCAAAATTAACACTAGCACTAGTCCTAGGTGGTGTTACAAGCACTTCTTATGCGTCTGATGATCTAGACACACTACAAAGCCAACTTAAACAGCTAAAGCAACAAATGCAATTGCTTGAAAATAAGTTAGCTGATGAAAAAACAAAACAACAGCAAATTAATAAGCAGCACGAACAACAAGTTGCAAACATCAGTAAAAAATCTGATCAAAAAGTAGTTGAAGTTGCCGCAGCTGAACCTGAGAAAAAAGATGAAGGCATTAAAGTTGGTGGAGCAATACGCTTTAATTACAGCACCAACACATACGATGAAGATACCCAAGATCGCGGTGGCGATTTTGATTTTGATATTTTCCGTATAAATGTATCTGGTGAGATTAACGATATTTCACTTAACGGCGAAATACGTTTTTACGATTACATGACCGTTGTTAAGTATGCTTACTTAGGTTACGAGTTTGCAGATGGCTGGGAAGGACAAGCAGGTATTGCACCCGTGCCTTTTGGTAATGGCCCATACAACTCACACAGCTACTTTTTCAGTACTAATTATTACGTAGGTCTAGAAGACGATTTTGATTTAGGTGTAGTAGTAAAACGTAAACTTAAAGATAACTGGAAACTAGACCTAGGCTTTTTCAAAAATGATGAGCTAGGTGGTATAGACGGTGGCTCTTCAGATATTAACCATCGTTACTCTTACGACATTATTGGTAGTCGTTCAGCAGAGGAAGGTACATACGATGCACCAGGCTCTCGCATAGGTGAATACAATACGTTTGCCGGGCGTGCGACGTATCAAATTGAGCACAGCAAAAATATAACTACCGATGTGGGTGTATCACTATTAAGTGGTGGCTTACATGACGGTAACGATCGTGCAGGTAACTACGGCGCATGGGCATTTCATGTTGATAGCACAATTAACAACTGGAATATCCAATTTCAACACGGTGAATACGACTACGATCTAGACGACAGCAGCGACCGCTTTGTTGTTGGTGCGTATGCGTATTATGACACTGTATCTAGCGAAGCAACTATGACTAACTTTAACGTTGCTTATAATTACTCGCTTGATTGGGGCCCAGTTACCGACATTCAATTTTACAACGATTACGGCATTATTTATGACAAGTCTGACGATAGCGCAGATACATGGATGAACGTAACGGGTATGAGTGTTGCTGCAGGTGGTTTCTTTAGTTACTTCGACTTTATTCAAGCACGTAACCAGCCATTTATTGGCGGAACAATTATTGGTGATGGTGATACAGAACGTCGCTTCAACATAAATATTGGTTACTACTTCTAAACTGTTAACCGCATTTATTTTTTAAAAGGGCAAACTTAGTTTGCCCTTTTTTATTGATTTTAAGCTTCGAATTAATAGCTATTTAGCCTACAATTAGAGATACCATAACACGCCTAAAAAGAGCCTAAGTGAATATAAAAGCAGTGTTTATTTGTTATAAAAACTTATGGTTTAAAGCGCTTGGCTTAATACTTGTAGCCTTGGGCATTATTGGCATTGTGTTACCGGTCATGCCTACCACTATATTTTTTATTTTAGCGCTCACCTGCTTTACTCGCTCATCACCCGCGCTTGAACAATGGCTGTTAAACCACCCTCGTTACGGTGTAACTCTGCAGCAATGGCAAGCCCATAAAGTAGTGCCTGTTAAAGCCAAATGCTACGCCGCCATTGGCATGTTAATTGGATTTATATTTTTACTGTATTCAGCCGCCCCTATTTGGGTTATTTATCTCGTTGCAGTAATAGAAGTATCGGTAATGATTTACCTTATTTTAAGACCCTCCAGCCCCCCTAAGCATTAAATATTCATTTTTTACCTGCATACCACCTCTGTTTTAAAGTTTTTATGTAAAGATAAGTAAGTAAATTTGTAATAGCTAATGCAAATCATTATCATGTTGTAAATTTAATTTATTTACTGTTTTTATGTCGTTTATTAATAAGCGGGCTTTGTATAGTACAAGCCGTGCTCTACATATTTATATTTCTACAGCTTTGTTTTTTTTGCTTATTTTATTTTGCGTTAGCGGCATTGTGCTTAATCATCTCGATTGGCTTAAAAACGATAAAAATAACGGTCAAGTAACCGCAACGATTCCTGCAGAGCTAGTTACTAAAGCAAATGCACAGCTAAATACGTTGCCAACGCTTTACCCAGAAATAGAAGCTTACTTAGCCGAGCAATATGCACTTACTAAAGTAAAAAGCATTGAGTGGGAAAAAGAAGACGCGCTTGTCATGCTCGACTACCCACTGCCTGCAGGGTTTGCCTACGCAGAGCTTGATTTTACAACTGGCGAGCTAAATCTTGATTACCAAACAGGTGGCTTTTTAAGCCTTATTGGCGACTTACATAAAGGCCGCCACAGCGGTGAAGTATGGAGTTGGGTAATTGATATATCTGCCGTACTAATGATTTTATTTGCCATCACCGGCATGATTATTTTGTTTCAAAATAGAAAAAAACGCTTAGCAGGAATATGGATAACCTTACTAGGAGTCGTAACTCCACTGGTTATTTATTTATGTTGGGTTCCACAAATAAAAGGAGTGTCTTAATGGTTAAATTTAAATTATTTATAAGCGCCGCATTACTGCTCGTAGCTGCGTTTTTTCAAACAACAGCGCATGCACAAACACCACAACTAGAGGTTGAATTAACGCTTCCCGACTTAGAAGTACAACCGTATCACCGTCCATACGTTGCAGTTTGGCTTGAAACACCAGAGCGCAAACACGTTACAACGCTTGCACTTTGGGTACAAAAAGCAGAATGGTTTAAAGACTTACGCCAATGGTGGCGTAAAGCCGGTAAAAGCGATGCCAACTTTGATGGCATTAGCGGCGCAACCAAGCGCGCGGGTACTTACACCATAAACTGGCAAGGTAATGATTTAGACGGTAACCCAGTAAAACCAGGTAAATACTTACTAAATATTGAAGTTGTACGCGAAGAAGGCGGCAGAGACTACACCCGTGTTGAGCTTGATTTAACTAAATCAGGCAAGCTGACAATTGATGGTAAAAACGAGTTTTCACAAAGTTTCGTCACTGTAAGCACTAAGTAGCTGCTACTTAATCATTTAAATTTAAGGAAATACAATGAAAATTAATTTATTAAAAACTGCATTAATCGGCGCATTGAGCTTATCTGCTTTAGTGTCAACTTCGGCAAGTGCACACGGACGTTGGTTACTACCTTCGCATACATCTTTATCAGGCGATAAAGCGCATTACGTAATGATTGACGCGAGCATTTCAAACGAAATTTTTGCATCAGACAAAGCCTTTAAACCTAAAGAAAAAGGCGCCGAGTACGACGACACATTATTAATGGCACTTGCGCCTAATGGTGAGCCAGTATCTGAAACCATCCGTGCTTATTACTTAAAACGTAAAAGCTCAGCTGCTGTAAGCTTAACAGAGCAAGGCACTTATCACATTGCAATGACCCAAAAGCCAATGTACATGACCTTCTATAAAAACGAAGAAGGTAAGCGCAAGCGTGTATTTGGTAAGAAAACAGACGCCGAGTTACCTAGCAATGCAAAAGATGTAACTACAACGAAGGTTGTTTCAACAGTAGATACATTTGTAAGCCGAAATGGCACCTCAAAGCCTGCCCTATTAGGTTTAGGCTTAGAGCTTAGCGGTCCAACGCATCCAAACGATTTATTTGTAGGTGAACAAGCACGTTTTCAGTTACTACAAGATGGTAAATCTGCTGGTGAAGGCGTTGAAGTAAGTATTTTAAAAGGCGACACACGCTACCGTAACGACCGTGGCGAAGTAAAAGTAACGACCGATAAAGAAGGTATGTTTACAATTACGTGGAAAGAACCAGGCCTATACCTAATCGAAACTTCTAACAAGGTTACCGTAAACGAAGAAGGCGTAGATGCAGGACGTTATGCATTATTTACAACGCTTGAAGTTGCCCCTGAATAATTTTAATTACTAAATTTAAAAAATTGAAAGGCCAAGTATTTGCTTGGCCTTTTTACGTCTTACTAACTTTTATCTAAAATTCCCTTGAATTCGCAACCATTCGACACAAGATTGCAACTACAACGATCCAAACGCCTATATCGCGCGTAAACAGTGACCTTATGTGTTAACAACTTAGAATATCTTAGATAGTTTTTATCTTTGCACTAGGGTAGTCGCTTCTATATGATGCGCTCCTTTTCGACTAGCAGCTCTTGGGGAACAATTAATGACTTTTAAGCGTTTATCTGCAAATAAACTCGCACTTAGCTTGGCCGTTACCACTGCACTTAGCACACCTTACTCTATGGCCGTTGCCGCAGAGCAAGATAATCAAGCAGAAAAGAATATCGAAGTAATTTCGGTTACCGGTACTCGCAGAAGCCTACGCAGTATTGCCGAAAGTACGGTACCCGTAGACATTATTACCAGCGGTGATATGCAAAGTACCGGTCAGCTAGAAATAAGCCAAATACTAGCAAACCAAGTACCTAGCTTTAACTACCCAAGTGCCACTATGGGTGATGGTACTGACCATGCAAAACCTGCTGTTTTACGTGGTTTAGCACCCGATCACACATTAGTGCTTATTAATGGTAAGCGCCGCCACGCTGGTGCGCTATTAAACTTAGCGGGTGTTGTTGGCCGAGGCTCTACAGCTGTTGATTTAAACATGATTCCAACTTCAGCCATTAAACGTGTTGAAGTACTACGCGATGGTGCGGCCGCACAGTACGGTTCTGATGCAATTGCTGGGGTAATTAACATTGTACTTAAAGATGCCTCAGAAGGCGGTAGCGTAAGCGTAACGTACGGTAAATACGATACACAAATGGCTGGCGTATCTCAGCTAGAAAGCACCTACGCAGATGCAAACGGTAACCTTGCATTTAATACCGGCGGCGATAGAGAAGTAAACGACGGCGCAACACGCACTGTTAGTGCAAACTCTGGCTTTTCGTTATCTGATAACGGCTTTGTAAACGTATCCATTGAGTACCGCGATAACGACTCAACTCAACGCTCAGGCTTTGACCCACGCGAACAATACAGTCGCCTTGATGATGGCAGCCTAGACCCACGCGAATTTACTATCGATCGTTACAACCACCGCTTTGGTAAAGCAGACCTTGAAGATTACGCGTTGTTTTACAACATGGGTTACGATTTAGATAACGGCTTAAACCTTTATTCATTTGGTAGCTACTCAAAGCGTGAAGGTAATTCAGGTGGTTTTTACCGCCGAGCAAAAGACAGCCGTAACGTTTTAGAAGTGTACCCAGATGGCTTTTTACCGCAAATTGAAACAGACGTACAAGACTACTCATTTGCATTGGGCTTACAAGGCGAAACTAACGACTGGACATGGGATGTAAGTACCAACTACGGCCGCAACGACTTTGGTTTCGGTGTTGTAAATAGTATTAATACATCACTAGGTGCCGACAGCCCAACCGAATTTGACAACGGTGCATTGGTTTACGATCAGTTTTTAGTAAACGCAACGGCCAATACCACTCTCGATTTAGGCTTACCTGATGACGTATTTTTTACCGTAGGTACTGAATACCGCCACGAAAGCTACAAAATAGAACAAGGCGAAGAAGCCTCTTATATTACTGCGCTAGATAGCGACGGCAACCCAATTGCTGCCGGCGGCGCACAAGTACTATCTGGTTTTGGTCCTGAGAGCGTAACTGACGAAAGCCGCCATAACGTTGCCCTCTTTGTTGAATTTGACACCTACTTAACAGAAAAATGGAATGTTGTTTTAGCGAGTCGTTACGAAGATTACAGCGACTTTGGCGATACGTTCACGTCAAAACTAGCAACACGTTACAGCCTAACCGATAATCTATCGTTACGTGGTGCGCTAAGTACAGGCTTTCGCGCGCCGTCTTTAGCACAAAGCTCATATCGTCAAATTTCAACTGTGCTTGAAAACAATCAACCATTTGAAGTTGGCTTGTTTCCAAGTGACGCGCCAGCAGCACAAGCATTGGGCGCAAAAGAGCTAGATGCAGAAGATTCTGTAAACTTAACAGCAGGCTTTGTATACACTCAAGGTAACTTTAGCCTTACGGTTGATGCATACCGTATTGATATTGATGATCGTGTTGTTTTATCTGAAAATTTATCGGGTGAAGCTGTACAACAAATTTTAGCCGATGCGGGTGAGTTAAATACCGAAAGCGTACGCTACTTTACCAACGCGATTGACTCACGTACACAGGGTATAGATATAGTTGCAACGTACACGCTTGAATTAGATAACCTAGGCGATTTACGTTTAAATGCAGCCGCTAACTTTAACGACACCGAAGTTACTCATGTTGACGACAACCCAGAGCAGCTTAACTCTTTAGGTGATGACTACGTAGTGTTTGCTCGTCGCGAAGTGGGTCGTTTTGAAGAAGGTACACCTGATAGCAAGTGGAACTTATCTGCTGTTTGGAACTTTAACGAATGGCAAACAACACTGCGCGCAACACGTTACGGTGAAGTTGCAGATATTTCTACAACAAGTGATCGCGATGAATACCTAGATGCAAAATGGATAACCGATCTAGAAGTTGCTTATCGTCCTAATGATGAATGGAAATTTGCATTAGGCGCTAATAACTTATTCGATCAGTACCCGCAAGCTACAGTAAATAACATTGGTTACTCTGATTTCGGTCAGATTTTCCCGTATACGCCGTATGCACCATACGGTTTAGATGGTCGATTTTTATATGGCAACATCACCTACAGTTTTTAATTTATACTTAAATTAAATGAGTTAAATAAAGATCCGATATGGCATGCCCTATCGGATTTTTTATATTTAAAAAACAGCAATAAATATAACCACCCTAGCTATAATCAAACAAACTACAAAAAACACTTTCGTCACAAACTATTAATTTTTTATTATCATTTAATGTATTGTTTGTTTTATATGATAAATTGATTATCAGGCAAAGTTCGTTACTAGCGAGTCATCAAATAAAACAACTTAAAATGCCTATAATTAAACTTAGCACGCATAAATACCGTCTTTCTCTGGAGTGAAGTATGAGCTATAAAAACTGGTCAATATCAAAACAAATTGGTGCGCTTGCATTCACTTTAACGCTATGTGTATTTAGTTTAGTTGGGCTATCTACCTATTTAATTTCGGCTAATACACTTTCTGAAAAAAGTGAAACAGCAATAAAATCTGAAATAACGGCTATTTCAGATCTTTTAGAACTTCAATACGACAGCCTGCTGGCAATAGCAAAGCGTAATGCCACTGTATTTAAAGGTATGTACCCTGGTGAATTTAAAAAAAGCGATCAAAAGGTATTGGTCGTAGATACTATGGTGCCCGTTCTTTTACATGATAACGAACAAGTTAATAACAATATCGATATTGTTGAAAATTACGCTAAATTAACCGGAGGTAACGCCACGGTATTTATGCGAGATGGGGATGATTTTTTTCGTATTACTACCTCTTTAAAAAAGAGTGATGGACAACGCGCTATTGGTACTTACCTAGGAAAAAACCACCCAGGCTATCAACCTCTTATGAACGGTCAAAGCTATGAAGGCTATGCTAAATTATTCGGTAACGAATACATGACTGTTTACCAACCAATTAAAAATAAACAAAACCAAGTAATTGGTATTTTATACATAGGTTTTAATATAAACGATGCACTGGCATCTCTTAGAGGGTCTGTTAATAAAATAGTAATTGAAGAAAGCGGTAACTTATTTGTTTTCAGAAATACAAATGATGTAGTTATAGCAGGGAAAGAAGCCGCAGTTGACTCAAAAGTGAACTCCAAAGCGCTTGATGGACTTAATCTAGAGGCAATTAAAAAAGGTCAGTCATTAAAATATAATAGTGAAAATAACACCCCTATGTTTGCTTACAGCAAAACAGTACCTGGGTGGGATTGGACCTTACTTGGTCGTGTAAAAGAAAGCGAACTCACTGAAGAGAGCATAAAGCTAATGGTAGTTAACAGCATAACGTCTGTTGGGGGTATTCTTGCTATCTCAATTTTACTATTTTGGGTGCTAGTAAAAACACTTAACCCATTAAGACAATTAACACGTAGCGTTGATGCATTAGGTAAAGGTGATTTGTCACAACATTTTGTAAATACCAATACAAATAGTGAAAATGAAATAGACCTAATTACCGCGAGTGTAAGTAGCATGTCGGTTGAGCTAAAAAAACTAATACTCGCTTTACAAGATTCAGTAATTGAACTGGAAAACCAAGCAGGCACTTCTAAAGAGCACGCCCTCACTAATGGTAAAGAAGCGCATGCAATGATGGGGCAAACAGACCAAATAGCCACCGCCATCGAAGAAATGTCAGTATCAATTAAAGATGTAGCCAATAACGCAAATGAAGGCGCTCAACGAACCCAACAAGTAGATGCAGAAGCTCAATTAGGTCGTACACAATTAACCCAAGTTGTTAATGACTTAATGCAGCTAAGCCAGCAGCTAAATGATAGCCATAACTCTGTTGAAAAAGTAAACACAGCAAGTAACGAAATAAGTAAAGTAACTGAAGTCATTAATGGTATTGCTGAGCAAACTAACTTACTAGCACTTAATGCCGCTATAGAAGCAGCAAGAGCAGGCGAACAAGGTAGAGGTTTTGCAGTTGTTGCCGATGAAGTGAGAACCTTAGCGCAGCGTACACAAAAATCAATTTTAGAAATTAGCCAAACAATTGAGCAACTACAAATACAAGTTACCGCCGCAACTAAACAAATGGAACAAAGCCGCCAGTTGGGTATTAAATCAGCTGAAGAAGGTGAAAAAACCGGAGAGCAACTTAACTTTATCACTCAAAGTATTGGCGATCTAACGCGCTCATCAAACAATATAGCTGAGGCAACAGATCAACAAAGCACCGTTGCTGCAGAAATCACTCAAAATTTACATTCTATAAGCCAGCTCGCTAAAGAAGGTGAGTCTCGCACGCAAAGCACTGTAAATTCGGCAAGTGAATTAATGACATTGGCTGAAAAAATCAAACAGCAAATAAGCTACTTTAGAGCACATTAATACAATGGTTAAAGCCACTTAATAAAAAAGGATGCACTTCGCATCCTTTTTTATTATTTATCAAAATTTGGTTTTTTTAACTACTTTTTGATTATTTTTATTTTCATAAAAAATAAAACCCAATATAAAACAAAGGATTAACTTTTGGTCTCCTTTTTGCTCTATTGTACTCATACTAAATTCAAACAATAAAGATCAAAGGATTAAATATGAGTTCATCAACAGTCTCTCGCATTACAAAACCACTTTCGCTAATTAGCGGTATTTTATTATTAAGTGGTTGTGTGTTTCACATATCGCCAAGCGTGGCGTCTGTAAAACAAACACAACAGCTCACATTGCCTAGCAACAATCTTGAGTATTTAAATGTTTTAAGTGGCGCAGGCAACCTTGAAATAAAAGGCTCACAAACAGCCACCAGCATTCGTGTTGATGCCACTATTTACACAGCCGATATTGAAGATGAGTACGAGCTAACACTAGAGCAAGACGGTAAACAGGCAAAGCTTGTTGCTCAAAATAAAAGTCGTAATGGTATTAGCTTTTACAGTGGTCAATCACCACATATTGATTTAGTTGTTACCGTACCAAGTAATCTTAATTTAGATATTGATGATGGCTCTGGCGACATTGTTATAAGTGCAATGCAAAGCAATATGAATGTAAAAGACGGCTCGGGGGACTTAACTATAAGCGGTGCTAAAAACCTAACTATTGACGATGGATCTGGTGAAGTAAACCTTGAAAACATCGCAGGTAATGTAGAACTAACCGACGGCTCTGGCAGCATTCATATAAATAATGTAAGCGGCAATGCAATTATTGAAGATGGTTCAGGCGAAATGCACGTAAGTAATGTAAACGGTTCGCTAAACGTTGAAGATGGCTCGGGTGATATAGTAATAAGCCATATAAACGGAGCTGTTAATGTAGATGATAATTCTGGCGACATGCTTATTGAGCATATTGGCTCAAGCGTCACTATCGAAGACGGGTCTGGCGATATTCGTGTTAATTATGCAAAAGGGCTAACTATTACTGAATCAGGTTCTGGCGATGTGAGCATTGATAATATTAGCGGTTCTGTAAAAGTAGCTGACTAACAGTATGAGCTAAAAATAACGTATTTTCAGCAACATGAATCATTGTATTTTATAAGAACCTAAGTCATTCTATTTATGCTCAAATACCTTGAGCATAAATAGAATGACTTAGGATAAACGCGTGTTAGAAATAGCTTTAATTTACTTAGCAGCAGCCATTGTAGCTGTCCCTATTGCAAAACGAGTCGGACTTGGCTCTGTGTTAGGTTATTTAATTGCCGGAATACTCATTGGCCCTTATGCGCTGGGTGTTGTGGGCGATCAAACCGATGTAATGCACTTCGCTGAATTTGGCGTAGTAATGATGCTGTTTTTAGTGGGCCTTGAACTACAACCTTCGCGTTTATGGACATTACGCCACTCTATTTTAGGGCTTGGCGGCTTACAGGTTGTGCTATCGGCAGCGGCTATATTTGCATTTTGTTATTGGTTTTTTGCCATGCATTGGCAAACCGCACTCGCCATTGGTTTAATGCTGGCGCTCTCCTCTACCGCTATTGTACTGCAAAGCCTTGAAGAAAAAGGCTGGCTAAAGCAAGAAGCCGGACAAAACGCATTTTCGGTATTGCTGTTTCAAGACATCGCCATTATTCCTATTTTAGCCCTATTGCCACTGCTTGCATTTGCCCCGCAAACTAGCACAAAAGAAATCAGCGACTCGATTATTGCAAGCTGGCCTGTATGGCAACAAGTATGTGTATCAGTCGCGGTTATTGCCGCTATTATTGCCGGCGGTAAATATGTATCGGCACCGTTATTTAGATATATAGCGCAAACCCACATGCGTGAAATATTTACTATTTTTGCACTGTTTTTAGTGGTCGCTATTGCACTGGTTATGCAAAGTATTGGTTTATCGCCTGCGCTGGGGACTTTTTTAGCCGGCGTTGTACTTGCCGAGAGCGAATTTAGACACGAATTAGAAGCCGATATAGAACCCTTTAAAGGCTTACTTTTAGGATTGTTTTTTATAACTGTTGGCGCATCAATTAACTTTGAACTGCTATTTAACGAGTTTAGTACCGTTATAGGCTTAGTGGTTTTACTCATTGTAGTTAAAGCCTGCATTTTATTTGCCCTTGCCGTTACCTTTAAAATTAACAGTAAACAGCAGTTATTATTTGCCTTAGCGCTTGCCCAAGGGGGTGAGTTTGCCTTTGTACTGCTAAGCGTAACCACCACCTTAAGTATTTTAACGCCCGAGCAAACCAGCCTTGTTACCTTAGTTGTGGCGGTATCAATGCTAATAGCGCCGTTATTACTTATGGTTTATGAGCAAATACAAAAACGCAGCAGCAGTGCTATGCCTGAGTTTGATAAGCCAGAGCAAATTAGCACCGCTAAGCACGTAATTATTGCGGGCTACGGACGTTTTGGCCAAATTATGGGACGTTTACTGCACGCGCAAGGCTACGAAATTACCGTACTTGATCACAGCCCTAGCCAAATAGAATTACTACGCCGTTTTGGCAATACCGTATTTTATGGCGATGCCGCACGCCAAGAACTCCTTGAAGCCGCAGGCGCGCACACTGCGCAAATGCTGGTAATTGCAATCGATAACCCCGATAAAACCATTGAGATAATTAAGCTCGCGCATAAAAATTACCCGCAGCTTAAAATAGTTGCTCGCGCAATCGACCGCCGCCATGCGTATCAGTTACTTAATTTAAAAGTAGATGCGTTTAATCGCGAAACCGTCGACTCAGCTATTAACCTTGCCGTAGAAGCACTCGAGTTACTAGGTAACACTAAGCAAGATGCAGAGCGCGCCGGTAAGTTGTTTAGAGACCACGACCGCGCTGCAGTACTGCAACTGGCTGCATTATGGGGAGACGACGCCAGCTACGGCGTAGCCGTGCGCCAGCGTATGGAAGATTTAAAACAAGTGCTGCAACAAGATAAACAAGCACAAAGCGATTTAAATACCTGCGACAGCGGTGATTGCGAAGACGGCTTAACAGAAGTAGCGAGTAAACCTAAAAAGCCTGATGATGCCCATCTTGAGTAGTTTAACGCGATAGTGTTTACACTATTAGCAGACGATGATATTGCCTCGTTAAGAGGCAATAAGTTAATCCAAAGAAATCGTAACCACACCAACTATATTGAACATCGCTTCAGTTACTTGGTAAGTCTTTATTCTTCGTCATCCACCGAGTTTAGAAAGTCTGCAAGTACATCACCATGACACGCGTATGGTTTACAGAAGCAACCTAGTCGCTTTCCTTTAAGTTTAAAAACCTCAGATTTTTCTTTATTCGGAAACTTTTCAAAATCAAAATCATATTTAAATTTCCGTATAACCTCATCGCGGTCGTTGCCTTCTTCAAACATCGAATATGGATTTCCCCAATAAGATCCCCGACCTATATACTCATAATAAGGAGTGCTTTTCTCAGTTTGATACTCTGTTTCTTTCTTAATATTAATAACACGTGTAATAGCTATTTTTATGAGTCTCATTGGTTTGCTACTACTTTGTATTAAAAGAACTTCTTCTGGAAATTCTTCACCATCATCAAAGACAATTGCATGCGTGATATCATTGATATTCCAATTAATTACTTCCTTGAATGGTTTAATTGAGTCTTTGCAATACTTCTCAACAAAGCCGTTAGAATCTTGAGGATAAATAAGAGTGCATTCGTCAAGACTAGATATAATCTTTTCTACTTTCCTTGCAAATTTTGAATAACAATTAAAGAGCTTTGGATAGAGAATTAATATTGTAGCCATTAGAATAAATGCTTCACTTTTAAGTCTAACTCTGAGTTTTCGTTTAAGTAATCCACAACTAACCGCCTATGGCATAAGTGGGGCTCATGCTCACTGCACAATAGACACCCGTGATCTAATAATGTAGGTTGGATTGTTTTTTCTATCTGCCGTTGAGACATCAAATTGAGAAACTTATCTTCATACTTTTCCCATGGCATCTCACCTTTTTTATAAAGACTCAACATATCTTTTGTTGGCGCAAGTTCAGGTGTATGAATGTATTCAGTTCCACAAAGTTCCTTCAAGAAATACATAAGATCATTTTTCTTAGCAAAGCCTGCCAATTGCGAAACATTATTCAGTCGAACATCAAGCAATGTTACAATTTTAGCTTCCTTTATAAATCCAAAAAATGTTTCTGCATTTTTTTTCGTAAAACCAATGGTATAAATATCAATTCCATTACTCATATGTTCTTACTCCATCATGAAAGTTTGGATAAGTATATATTCCATTAACTTGAAGCCAATACCCATTTCTTCCATCTGGAGCTTGATGTACTCGGCTAAGTCCAACTCTAAGGTAAACCTCATTTTGTTGGCTTATGAGATTTGTTACTTCATGAAGCCTACCGTCATTGTAATGATTTTTAGCATAGTCATGAAAACCGCGATCAGTTATTGAAAGATAGTTAAACCTATCTCCTTTATTATCCGTGAAACTGGACTTTATCTTCCCTGGATTGAATTTATCTTCATGAATACTAAGTTGATTAGGGTTTATTTTGATCGTGATAATTGAACAATCTGCTTGTTGGACATGAGGTATATGCTTTTGCCCTACAGAAAAATTAACACCAAAGCCCTCTGAAACTGAGTTGCTTAATGAATTTTCTAATAACTCTTTAAACCTTTCACCACTACAAGCACCGTGAAAGTACAATTCAGTATAGTCAGCGTCTTCGATATGGGGGCTACTCTTGTGTGTCAGAAAGTTTAAATCACCTTTTAAAATTGCTCCTGGATGAATTCCTAATTCTTTACATTTTGCACTTTTTAGATAAGGCGTGGGGCGTAGGCATTCACCTGTTTTTACATCAATTGCTGCCGTACAAACGTTTTCCTCACTCTTAAACCTTGTTAGGTCTGTAATAATAACTTCTCTCATATTCATTCCTTGATCTGGATATTAGGGTTAATTTGGAGCTTAACCGTTCTACCTGACAACATTTACACTTAAAATGTCCCTATTGTGTGAACCTATATTAATATCAAATAGCGTAAATTATTACCAACTATAAATATTATGCGGCGGGTAGTTATTTTGGAAATGGGGGGGAGTTACTTTAATAGCTGTTATTTAATCTTAAATACTTATTTGCAGCCCATAGTCGCCTATCTGCTGAAGTATAAGCTTAATCTTCAAAACATTAAGACCAACTATGAACTACAACATTTAAAAACTAGTGGTGATGCCCGCCTTGAATAGCCTCGCCCTGCTGGTTATAAAAGCCAGTTGCGCCGTGCTCAATAAAACCAAGGTTTATCATTTTAGCTAAAAATGGGTCGCCTTCGTTATCGCCAATGTCGGCGTAATCGGTGGTTTGAAAGCGATCCCACTGTGCAAATTGAGCGGTAATTAATGGCTCATCAGTGCTTATATTGTTTAGGCTTAGCAATGTAATTGTTTGGCTTTTTTTATTACTAATACTAAATGTTTTAACTAATTTTGAATGCGTAATAAAGGCAAGGTTAAAGTCGTTGCCATTTTCGCTCAGTGTATAGTTTTTTACTTCATCACAGCCTTTGCCTTGTGTGCTTACTAGGGTCATTTTTTCGATTAAATGATTATCCACCAGCTGACTTTTAGCACTCCAGTTTTGTACGCCGCGTACCTCAGATGGCTGATATTCAATACCGCGTTGCTGGGCATTAAAATAACGAATAGGGCGAATTTGCTTATTAGCTAAATGTTGCCAAAGTTCGGTTATTACTTCACTTTGATGCGCTACTTGCTGATTGTTTCGCCAAAGGGTAAGTGACTCGCTATTTTGCTGCGCTTTATGGCTGTTGGTAATTTTATAATCCGCTTTTAAATGCTTAGCATCAATATCACATTGCGAGGCAAAGCTACTTGTACTCACAAGCGTGGCAATTATTAATAACGCTTTTTTCATTTAGCTATCTCTTATTTATATTTCAAGTTTATGGCAATAACATAACGATTATAAATGTCAGTTTAATGACAAAAACCCCGCAAAGTAGGCGGGGTTTTTTATTTAGATATATTTAACTATATTTATAACTAGACGATATTTACTGCGTTACTTTTTCGTCGGCTGTTTTAACTAAATCAGCCGCAAAGTCCATTACATGGAATAAAAAGCTTTGCTCGTTTGTGCCTGTTACCAAGTGTGCACCTGGTCCCATTGCATAAACGCCTACGTCTTCACCGGCGTGAGTTTCTGAGCCCATTGGTACCAGTGCTTCTTGATGAAAACCAGGTGTGGTTGTATCAATGTCAGATAAATCAACACGCCCTGTAACCGGTGCAAACGCGTAACCTGCATCGGCATCAGTCTCGCTACCTAGGTTTCTAAAGCCACCACCATTGGTGTAACCAACCGTTGTATAAGGCATATCGTCTGCAGCTAAGCTTGGCTCAGTTGCACCTACTGCAACCACTTTACCTAAAATTGGGTTACCGCGTTTAGGGTAACCGGCAATGGTAAATACATGGCTGTGATCGGCAGTTACAACTATTAATGTTTCTTCTGGGTTGGTGTTTTCCATCGCCACTTTAACGGCTTTGGCAAGCTCAATAGTGTCGTTTAACGCGTTATAAGCGTTACCCGCATGATGCGCGTGGTCAATTCGACCCGACTCAACCGTTAAGAAAAAACCTTGCTCGTTATTATCAAGCACGTTAATTGCTTTTTCGGTCATTTGCGAAAGCGAAGGCTCGCCCGCTACGTCGTTTGCGCGGTCGGCTTCGTATTGCATGTGGGATTCGTTAAACAAGCCAAATACTTTAGTAGCATCGTCGCTTATTGCATCAAAACCAGTTTGATCCATTACGTATGTGCCGCTTGGGTAAGTTGCTTGCCACTCAGTCACTAGGTTACGGCCATCAGTACGATCGCCTTCTACTGCGCTTACTGCATCGCTTGAATTTGCCGCTGCATCTTTTGGTAAAAAGTGACGACGACCGCCACCCATTACTACGTCAATACCGTCTACATCAACACCACTAAAGCGTGCTTCTAGGTTGGCTTCAAAGTTAACCAGTTGCGATGCAATGTCTTCACATGTTGCCGCACTTTCTGGCATATCGGAGATATCTTCCCAGTTACGCTCTGCCGATTTAGCATAGGTTGCAGCGGGTGTTGCGTGAGTAATACGCGCTGTAGAAATAATCCCTGTTGCTTTGCCTGCAATTTCAGCAAGCTCTAACGAGGTAACAAGTTCGTGCCCTTTGCCTGATGCACAATTACCACGCTCAACCGCTTCATCAATACCAATAACGCCCGCGTCGGTTTTAACGCCCGATGCCATTGCGGTCATAGTGCCTGCCGAATCTGGCGTTTGCGCATCTACGTTGTATGTTTTTACAAAGCCCGAAAAAGGCATAGTTTCAAAGCTTAACTGGTGTTCTTCACCCATTTCGCCCTCTAACTGACCCGCTAAAATACGTGCTGCGGTTATGGTAGAAATACCCATACCATCGCCAACAAATAAAATTACGTTTTTAGCTTTGCCTGATTCAGTAACAATGTTGCTACTTGCTGTTTGTGCTGCACCTAATTTTGTTTGTGCTTCACTAAACCAAGTATTGCTAGTGAGTGAGGCTAACTGCTCGCTTGTTAACGACGTTGCAGGTGCATTACACACTAAATTAGTTGAGTTAACTTCGTCGCTATCTAGCACGTCGTTATTATTGGTATCTGCGCCTACTTGCGTCTCTACACCGCCATTAATACACTGCTCAGAGCCCACTGCAATAGCGTTATCTACTGCGATAATATTGTTTTCATTTTTGTTATCGTCACTTGAGCAACCTGCTAGCGCGACCATTACTGCCAAAGAAAGTACTGTTAATTTGTTCATGTTAGCCGCCATTATTGCTGAGTTAGTTCAAGAGCTTGATTAATTAAATGAAATACAACGTTTTGTTCAATTACACCTTGGGCAAGTTGTGCACCGGGGCCTTTTGCGTGTAGTGAAATGTCTTCACCGGCATGTGTTTCTGAACCGAGTGGCACGGTTGTTTCTTGGTGAAAACCAGGTGTTGTTGTATCAACGCCATTAAGCTCTACACGTCCGGCTACTGGGCCAGTTGCATAAGCAGCATCGGCATCTGTTTCATCAACTAAATTTCTAAAACCTAAACCATTTGCGTAACCTACTGTGGTGTACGGCATATCGTCGGCGGCTAAGCTTGGTGTTGTTGCACCTACTGCAACTACTTGACCTAAAATTGGATTACCACGCTTAGGGTAGCCTGCAATAGTAAATACATGGCTGTGATCGGCGGTTACTAAAATAAGGGTTTCTTCTGGGTTTGTGTTATCTACCGCTGCTTGCACGGCTTTAGCAAACTCAATGGTGTCGTTAAGCGCGTTGTATGCATTACCTGCGTGGTGCGCATGGTCAATTCGTCCCGACTCAACCGTTAAGAAAAATCCATTATCGTTTTTACCAAGCACTTCAATTGCTTTAGTGGTCATATCGGTAAGTGAAGGCTCGCCCGCTACATCGTTTGCGCGGTCAGCTTCGTATTGCATGTGGGATTCGTTAAATAAACCAAATACTTTAGTGGCGTCATCGCTTATTGCATCAAAGCCTGTTTGATCCATCACGTACGTAGCATCTGGGTATTGTGTTTGCCACTCAGTTACTAAGTTGCGCTCGTCAGTACGGTCGCCTTCTATAGCACTTACTGCATCTGTTGAGTTAGCTGTTTCGTCTTTTGGTAAAAAGTGACGACGACCGCCCCCCATTACAAAATCAAGGCCGTCTACGTCGGTCCCTACAAATCGTGCTTCTAGGTTTTTTTCAAAGTTAACCAGTTGCGATGCAATGTCTTCACAGCCACCCGTTACTGCATCTTCTGGCATATCTGATACGTCTTCCCAGTTACGGTCAGCCGATTTAGCATATGTGGCAGCAGGGGTTGCATGAGTAATACGTGCTGTAGAAATAATACCGGTAGATAGCCCTTTAATTTCAGCCAATTCAGTCGCGGTAATTAGCTCGTTACCTGCCACTGTTGAACACACGCCGCGTTCAATATCTTCGTCTACACCAATAACGCCCACATCGGTTTTTACACCCGAAATAATAGCCGTCATCGTGCCTGCTGAATCAGGAGTTTGAGCATCTACGTTATACGTTTTAACTTGTGCAGAGTATGGGAACTCTTCAAAGCTTAAATAACCTTCTTCGCCAGATTGGTTATTACGCTGCCCTTGTAAAATGCGCGCGGCGGTAAGTGTAGAAATACCCATACCATCGCCCACAAATAAAATGACGTTTTTAGCTTTAGTGGCTTGTGTAGCCTGCGCTTGTGCTGTTTTTGTTGTTAGTTTAGTTTGCGCAGCGCTATACCAGCTGCTGTCTTTTTGGCTTTGCGGTAGTACATCAGCATGGCTCACTGCGCTAAACGTTAACGTTAGCGCGATTGCCGCAGCGACTTTTTTAATTTTCATCCGTAATTCCCATTGTTTAGTGGTTATTTTTTGAAATGTGTAAACACAAAAAAGATCAACCGCTGCACTATAGAAAACAGATGTGACTGATAAAGGTAATTTTGATGAAAGTAAAATGACTAAACTATTACAAAAATAAGTCACAAAAATAAAAAAGCGCAACGTGTTAAACGTTGCGCTTATTCATTCAATAAACGTTATTATTTTTATTAACGACCATCTTCAAACGAAGCCGTTGCAGAAACTTTGCTCCAAGTACCATCTGTATATAATACCGTTGCTTCTGCTTTATTACTTTTAAATGATTTTATCGAGAATGAGCATGATGTACCCGATACGCCACAAGACGACGCAGCATTTGACCAAACAACACTATCAATGTCAGAGCCATTACCTACCACTCTGAATACTGCTGTAGCTGTTCTTTTACCATAAATCACAGCAAAACAATGATTAGGAGTAAATTGGTCATATGCTTGAGTATCTACGTAACATTCCATTTGGTCTGCACTCGCTTGTGCAGAAAAAATAGATGCCAAAATAATACCTGTAGTAATTAATATAGTTTTCATTTTTATCCTTAATAATTGAACCTAAATAGGTACAAAAAAGATAGAACAACAACGCCCACCTGTACAATTAATTTACAAAAAAAACCTAAAAAGCATACAAAAGGATTGTTTTGATTAAAAAAGCGCAACGTGTAAAACGTTGCGCTTATTTTCAGGGAAATTATTAAATGTAATTATTTAAATATTAAAAACGCGCCTTAAACGATACGCCAAAGTAGCGCTCTGCATCACGCGGTATTTGGTAACGGAAGTTATCGCCACTGTAGGTAGTTGCGTAGCTTTCGTCGGTTAAGTTTTTAGCAATAAGCGATACTCTAAACGCATCATCTTTAAACGATAAGCCAACACTTGCGTTTAAAATGCCGTAATCTGGCAGTAACGACGCTGGGTTAAACTCGCCTACGTTATCTGGCAAGTCTGAGTATTGCTCGTCGGTGTAAATGTATGAGCTATTTATGTGTACGTTAAAGCCATGCTCAGTTTCAATAAAGTAGTCAGCTGTTAGTGAGTATTTTAAATCTGGCGAAAATGGAACATCTAAGCCAGAGCGGTCAGTACACGAACCTGCAGCTACTTCTGCCGGACAATTAAACTCGTCAATTTCGGCTTTAATATAAGCGACACCACCGGTAAGCGTTAGTGACTCTGTTGCAGCCCACATAAAGTCAACTTCAACACCTTGTGTGCTTACATCGCCCGCGTTTGTTAAGCGGGTAATACAGGTGCCGTCTGAACAGTCAAAGTTGTTAGCTTGAAAACCTTCAATTTCTGTTCTGAAAAGTGCCATGTTAAACACAAACTCGCGGCTTGCGTATTTGTAGCCAATTTCGTAAGCATCAGACTCTTCTGGCGATATTTCGCGGCTGTCGGTGTCTGGATTAAAGTTGTAATAAATATTAAAACCAGGCCCTTTGTAACCTTGCGAGTAGGTACCGTATACCATTTGGCCATCGCCTAAATCGTATTGCATACCTAAACGACCCGATACGTTGGTTTCTTCTGCTTTGCCTTCGTCATCGGTATTTAGTGTTGCTGGGCGTACGCCTACACCGGTGCGGCCATATACATCATTGCTTACACGGCGATGCGTGTAAGACACTTCATCGTCGGTGTAACGAATACCAAATAATACGCGTAAATCTTCAGATAAATCGTAAGTACCGTCGGCAAAGGCTGCCCAGTTGTTAAATTCTGTGCTCATAAAAGCAGTGGCCGATACAATATCGTTTGCGTTACAGCTAACGCCTAGCCCTTGTGTGTAACCTTCTAAATCAGCAAGTGCGGCATCAAGCTCTGCGCCCGATAAGTTATTTTGCGCGTAAAAAGCCATTGCGCTATCAAGCTGGCCACCATTGTTTTGACAACTTGCATCACGAGTAAAGTTACGTTGTGAATCCATGTTCCAGTAAAATAAACCAGCAACATAGTTAAATGGCCCTGCTAGGTTTGATGTAACTCTAAACTCTTGCGAAAACTGATCCCATTGCTGTGCACCAATATCATGTAGTTGAAACGGCGCGCCAAATACTGGCTCGCTGCTGTCGCCAGCAATAGAGGTAAAGTCGCCTTCGCGGTATTCGGTATTATCCCATGAGCGCTGCGCTGTAATTGACGTGTACGTATAGTCGCCAATTGTTTTATCAACTTGCACCGAAAACGCGCTATGTTCGTCAATTGTGCGCGACTCGTAATCATGGTCTACTTTGCGTTGGTCTAGGTCAATATCGGCTACGCCATCAACAATACCATTACTGTTTGGCGCTGCTTTTGAATCAGGATTACGACCACTTGGCAGGGCTTCTAAGTCGGCGCAACAATCGTCGTCTGCGTTATAAAATTCAGCTATAAATTTTACGCTTAAGTCGTCCTCTGGCTCGTATTTAAATACAGCACGTGCACCTTCGCGGTCATAACCGTTTACTTTTTCGTTGTTGTAAACGTTATCAATGTAACCGTCAAACTTGCCTTTAAATACCGTTAAGCTAGCGGCTAAATCGTCGGTTAAACCGCCGCTTATAACACCTTTAAAACGGTATTCGTTATCTTGATAAAACGAGGTTTCTACGCTGCCGGTTGTGTCGTACGACGGATCTTTAGTGGTAATATTTACCACACCTGCTGAGGCGTTTTTGCCAAATAACGTACCTTGTGGCCCGCGTAATACTTCAATGCGGTCTACGTCGTATAAATCGGCAAAGGCTTGACCCGAGCGGCCAAGTACCACGCCATCAACAACAGTTGCCACACTTGGCTCGGCAGCAATACTAAATGAAATAGTACCAATACCGCGCACTGTTAGCGCTGAGTTACGTGTTGTGGTGCCTTTTCTAAAGCTAACCGAAGGAACAAGTGACTGTAAGCCTTCCATGTTATTAGCAAAAGCTGAATTAATTTGATCGCTATTAAGTACCGATACCGCAACAGGTACTTCGTTTAAACTTTGCGTTCTTTTTTGTGAAGTAACGACTATTTTTTCAAATGTATCGTTTTTAGCTGTTTCTGTTTTTTGTTGTTCTTGTTCGGTTTGCTCTTGCTGTGCATGTACCTGCGCGCTAAGCGCTAAACCGGTTGTCATTGCTAACGTGACTGCCAAGCTTAAGACGGACTTTTTAGCTCTCATGTCATTCTCCATATTGTGCGTGTGCTGTGTGGTACCGCGCTAGCAATTGTGTGAGTTGCTAAAAAGCGGTGTCAGTGTGTGTGATACTTTCCTTAAAGCTCTTATATCTTATATAAGAGCTTTAAATTTAAACAAACTATCTTACTAATGCAAACATTATGTGAATTAAATGTGATTTAAGTTTGGTGTATAGAATATAGCCGCACGTTATGCGGCGTTTTTAGCCCCAATACGCGCTAAGCTATTTTCGTAACGAACCTGCCAACGACGTACACTCCACCAGCTAAGCACTAAAACAGTAGACCAAACAGCAACTAAACTTGGTACAAAGTACACACTGGTTCCACCCACTAATCCGAGCGGAGAAAACAATATATATAAGCTAACAATTAGGCCTACTAATACGATGGCGCAAGGCAATGCGTACTTCCAAGGATTAAGGTCTACCTCGGCTTTGCGTGTAAATTGCCATGGTGTTTTAAGTGGTTTGTAGTAACCAATACCCAGCATTATTGCCAATTCAATTATGAACAAAATGGCGTAAATATGAATAAAGTTAATGTCTACATCCCATACAAATTTAAGCAAGGTGTAGGCAATAATATGGAATATAATCGCGACTTTAGCGCCCAGTGCAGGCACTTTTCGAGTAAACAAACCTACCAATACAATTGTGATGACCGGAATGTTGTAAAAACCTGTAAATACACGAATTATGTGCCATAAGCCTTCAGGTGCAAACATCAATAATGGCGCGGTTATAAACGATAATACGGCAATAATAATACTGGTAATTTTAGCCACTTTTATAAGTTGGCTGTCTGTTACTTTGTCTTTTTTCATTGGTTTGTAAACGTCTAAACAAAATAAGGTTGCTGCACTATTTAACAGTGAGTTAAACGAGCTAAATACGGCACCTAGTAGCACCGCTAAAAAGAACCCAGACAAATACTGTGGAAGTACTTCTTTTACTAAATGTGGATAAGCTAAATCGATAGTGGGCAGGCTTTCGTGTTTATAAAGATGGTAAGCAATAACGCCTGGGATCATCATCATAAACGGCACTAACACTTTAAAGTACCCTGAAAACAACACGCCCTTTTGGCCTTCTACTAAGTTTTTAGCGCCCAATGTACGCTGGATCACGTACTGATTGGTGCCCCAATAAAACAAATTAGCTAAGATCATACCTGTAAAAATAGTGCCAAATGGCACAGGATCGTCGCTGCTGCCAATAGCGTTGAGCTTTTCTGTATCGGTGTTTACAAGGGTGCTTAATCCTTCTGAAAAACTCCCGTCACCCAATGCAATTAAACCCAGTGTTGGCACTAAAATACCAATAATAAGTAGCCCAACACCGTTAATAGTATCCGACACCGCAACCGCCTTTAAACCGCCAAAAACAGCGTATATTGCGCCAACTGAGCCCACTGTAATAATGGTGACAATCAGGCTTGCTTCGTAACTCATATTTAATAAGGTGGGTACATCAAACAGCCTAAGTACGGCTATTGATCCTGAGTATAAAACTGAGGGGATCGTTATAAAACAATACCCTACCATAAATAAGATCACCGTCATGCGCCGTACGGTATCGTCAAAACGATCCCGTAAAAATTCAGGTAAGGTAGAAAACGCACCCGCTAAATAACGCGGCAAAAAGATCAACGCCATAATGATTGTTGAGATCCCTGCGGTTACTTCCCACGCCATTGAGCTTAGGTTGTAACCATAGGCTGAGCCATTAAGACCAATAAGTTGCTCTGCCGATAAGTTAGTGAGGATCATCGACCCTGCTATAAACGTACCCGTTAACCCACGACCCGCTAAAAAATAGCCGTCTTGGGTATTAACTTCCCCTTTGGTTTTTTGGTACGAGATATATCCCACCAGCGCCATAAACGCCAAGCACGATAGCAGTGTCATGGTAATGTTCATACCTTCCATCTTGCGCCCCTTTTAGCTTACTTTACTCGGTAAAAAGTAAGCTAATATCTTTATTATTGTGTGTGTTGTATGTGTGTTGTGTGTGTGTTGTGTGTTTTTTATTAAGCCGAGTTTTATTTAGGCCATGGCGTTAATTGGCTCATGTCTTGTTCTGTGTGTTGAACCTCTGGGCCAAGCATTAGGCTGTCGCCTTCGCGCATAAATACTGCCATTTCTTCAAGTGCGAGTGTGTGCTCGTAGTACTTACCACCTTCGTAAGCTTGTTTATCAGGAAAGCGAATCCAGCTGCCTTGTGGTAAATAAAATTTCACTTTACCTTTTGGTACTACACATGGCACAACCAGTAATTTTTCACCGCACATAAATTGCTGATCAAAGCTATGTGCTAGCACATCATCAGGAAATGTCAGTGCCATTGCACGCTGAATCGGCAAACCGGTTTGCTGCGCTTGCTCTGCACTTTGTTCTAAATAAGGAATAAGTTGGTAGCGTAGTTTAAGTGCTGCAAATACCGCGTCACTTGCTTGCTCAGTATAAGACCACGGTTCGCGAGGGCCAATACCATGCAAGCGCATGTGTGCGCTAAATACTGAGGCTTGCGCCCAGCGCACGTAAAGCTCTGCGTCGCGAGTGTCTTTGTAAAAACCGCCAATATCGGTTGCAAAAAACGGTCCGCCCGACATACCCCACGCTAAGCTGCCACGAATACTCGCCGCTAAACCTTGCCAATCGGCTTGTGGGTCACCGCCCCACTGTGCAGGGAAGCGTTGGCTGCCCGTCCATGCTGAGCGGCTAAATAAAAATGGCCCTGTTTTACAGTATTTTTCGGCGGCTTCATAAACGCAGCGGTTGTACAACATGCTATAAACGTTGTGTAATCTTATACCGCTGTCGCCACTGTGCGATACCATATTTTCGTCTTCTAGCTGCTCGCCAAAATCTGCTTTTATCATATCTACGCCAAGCTCAAACAATGGCTTGTGCGATTCGAGCCAGTATTCGTAAGCATCAGGGTGCGTAAAATCTAAAATACCCGACTCTGGCAGCGGCGTAAGTACTTCGCCAAATGGACTTAAATCCCACTCGTATTGATACGCTTTGCCTGTGCGTTTGTCTTTTATAAGCCAGCCGTTTTCGGCCGCTTTAGCAAACAATGGGTTATTTACCGAGATCATCGGGTATTCCCACACACAAATTTTAAAGTCCATGGCTTTAAGTTCATCAAGCACTGGTTTTGGGTCGGCGTAGCGTGTTGGGTCCCATTCAAAGGCAAAGCGAGTGTCGGTGTCTTGCCATGCTCGGCCATCAAGGGTAATTACGTCGCACGGCATTTTTTTAGTACGTACTTCGCGGGCAACACTAAGTAGTTCGTCGGCATCTTTGTAATACGCTTTTGATAAAATAACACCAAAGCTCCACTGCGGTGGCACCGGTGCAAAACCTGTTAGTTCACAATAGCGGTTAATACTTTGAGCTGGTGTTTGTTCTTGATATAAAAAGACATCTAGCGCGTCATCTTCAACTAAACATACATAAGCGCGTTGCGACCACAATGCATAACCTACGCCATGGGTAACAGGCGCGGGTGTATGTACAAATAAATTCCAGCCTTCTGGGCTCCATGCATACGGGGTATTTTTATAAGACTTTTCGGCGTTAACGCCCAGCGCATCGTGGTTGTATGAACGAATAAGTTGGCCGCGTTTATCAAGCTTGCCCCACTTTTCGCCAAGACCATACACTGCCTCATCGTAGTTAAGCTCAAGGCTTAAAATCCAGCCGTTATCTGTTTTAGCCAGTGGCGGTAAACGGTGTTGGCGTACAAAGTGGCCATCAGTTGCTGATTGCTGTACTAGCTCATCGTTTTTATAAAGTTTGAAATGAAAAGGGTCGCTGTAAAATTCTAGGCGGTATTCGCCACCGCTTACACTGTAATCATTATTGTTTTTGCTAAGTGTAAGGGGATATTCTGATAGGGTTGTGGTTAATATTTTAAACTGCTCGTCATGTGTGGTGCCTGCATTTAAACGTAAACCAAACTGGCTTATCGTTACGCTAATATCACCAAACTGAGTGGGCAAAACCAGCACATTACCTTGTAACTTTGGCGGTGCGGTTAAGCGTGCTGGCTCTATTGCGTTCCAGTCTGGCTCACGTAATTCAAATGCATTCATGGGAGTTCCTTAACCAATTATTAGTCTTGTATAAGACACAAGTTAAATAATTGTAATCCCCATGTCAATGTAAATAACCCTAAGATGAATTATTTACATCGTGATTTTTAAAATATACCCGGCGCCGATGTAGCCACCAGCGATACGCCGCTCAGCCCTAGCAGCGTAATAGCTATAATGCGTATCCATTTAGCGTCTACGTAGGGCGTTAATTTACGAGCAAAGTGCGTAACTAGCAACACTAAAGGAATAGCCGCTGCAATTAAAAACATAATATCGAGCTCTGGCAAAGTACCAAATAAAGCGATACCTACACGTACTAGCCCGCCAATAGTAAATACCGCTAATAACGTACTGCGAATAGCTTCAATAGACCAACTTTGCTTATAACACTGAAACACAAGCGGTGGCCCTGAGGTTGAAAACAACCCTCCAAGTAACCCACTCACCCCACCGGCTATTAAAAACGAACGAGGACGGCTTTGCTTATTAGCACGATCGCGGCCAATCAGCATTAAAGCGCAGCACAATAAAATACTTACGCCTAAAATAAAGTTTAAGTAGTGCGTTAAATGCGACGACATAAACTCAAGCAGCACAAAACCTACCAGCATTAACGGAATACCGGTATACAACATAAGTTTTAGCTCGGGTACTTTTACCGAGCTGCGGTTTTTAACCACCACAGTTGTGGAGTTAACCAAACCTAATAAGCTCACTAAAAATGTAGTTGCTGTAAGCGGCAATACATCAAGCAATGTAAAGCTTGCAACCACTAGTAACCCAAAGCCAAACCCGCTGAGAGTTTGCATAATAGTGGCAAGGCTTAGGCACAGCGCCATAAGCAAAATGAGTTCGAAAGAAATACTGAGCACTTTTAATTTCCTAAGGGTGAGCTATTGTAGTGTAACGATTTGTTTTTAGGCATAATGTATATTTTGCGCCTATAAAAACATTACAGCAGTAGTTCACGTTTAATTGAGCTAGCGCAAATATGCGTAAAAGGTTTCACCTATGATATAACTACAGGTGGATTAAATTTAATGGTAAATAATAATGAGTAACTCTATGTTTGATCACAAATTAAGTGGCCCAAGCTTGGCTTTTCAACCGCTTTACTTACAAGTGGCTGATTATATTAAACAGCTCATTGTTGAAAGACGCTGGGTACCTGGCGAAGCACTACCAAGCGAATTTCGCCTTGCTGAAGAATTTAACGTAAGCCAAGGTACGGTTCGTAAAGCACTAAACTTATTAACCGACAATAAAATAGTGACTCGTCGCCAAGGCGTTGGTACGTTTGTATCGCAACATACTGCGCAAGATGCCTTATTTAGATTTTTTCCGTTACAAGCCGACGGTAAAGGTGCCGATTTACCAAAGGCTGAACTGCTATCGGTTGAGCTTTGTGCAGCGCCAGTTGAAGTAATAGAAGCGTTGCAACTTAATAAAAAAGACAAAGTCACTAAGCTTGTTCGTAGGCGTATTCTTGATAACGAATTTTGCATGAGCGAAACTATATACCTACCGCAAAGCTACTTTCCTGATATACATCAAAGTAGTGATATTCCGCATACATTGTACCATTACTACCAGACCAAATTTAACCAAACTGTACACAAAACCCAAGACAGTATTAAAGCCGTACTTGCTACAGTTGATGATGCCAAAATGCTTGCTATTAAAGCTGGCGACCCACTGCTGCTGGTATCACGCATTACCGAATCAATCGAAGGTAAGCGTATTGAATACCGCCAAAGCAAATGCCGTAGCGATCATTACCACTATCAAATTGAGCTCGACTGATTAAGAGCCTCTTTAGTGCTAACAACCCACTTTAGCGCATAATAATTAAATATTTTTTAAAGGCAGCAAACGCTGCCTTTTTGCTGCCTGCAGGTTTTTTAACTGAACCATTTACTACTTTGCTGTTAACACAGTATTGACACTGTTTGATTCGTATAATAACTTATGTCTTATACAAGACCTAAGTCATTATGCATTTTTAACAGGAATTCCCAATGAGTTCATTAAATAATATCCCTCCAGTAGGGTTCGGTTTATGGAAAGTAGCGCAAGAAGATTGTGCACAAACGGTATACGAAGCCATTAAGGCAGGTTACCGCCATCTTGATTGCGCATCAGACTACGGTAACGAAGAACAAGTAGGCGATGGCATAGCCCAAGCAATAAACGATGGCTTATGTACCCGCGAAGAATTATGGATAACATCAAAACTGTGGAATACCTTTCATGCACCAGAGCATGTTGGCCTCGCAATTGATAAAACACTAAGTGACTTAAAGTTAGATTACTTAGACTTATACCTAATTCATTTTCCGATTGCGCAAACATTTGTGCCAATAGAAACCCGCTATCCACCAGAATGGTTTGTTAACCCAGACGCACAAAACCCACAAATGGAGTTGGCAAAAGTACCACTTTATTTAACGTGGCAAGCAATGGAAGAGCAAGTACACAACAACAAAGCAAAACGCATTGGTGTATGTAATTACTCAAGCGCACTGCTTCACGATTTAATGACCTACGCAAACATTAAGCCTGCCATGCTGCAAATTGAATCGCACCCTTATTTAACGCAAGAGCGATTAGTAAGATTAGCTAAGCAGTACGATATTCCGGTTACTGCGTTTTCGCCACTGGGTGCGCTTTCATACCTTGAGCTTGAAATGGCAGATAAAACTGAATCGGTTCTTGAGCAAAACGTTGTTAAAGCGGCTGCACAAAATCATGGCAAAACGCCAGCACAAGTCGTACTTCGCTGGGGCGTGCAACGTGGCACTGCCATTATTCCTAAAACCTCAAAACTTGAACGCATGAAAGAAAATCTCGCACTGTTTGATTTTGAATTAACAGAGCAAGAAATGACGCAAATTTCTGCGCTTAACAGTAATCGCCGATTTAACGACCCTGGGTACTTTTGTGAAGCTGCCTTTAACCGTTTTCACCCAATTTACGATTAGGAACATACAATGTCAGCTACCGAAATTAACTACGCCTCAGTGCCAACTCAATTAACATTCGATGATTCGGTTTTTCCGTGCATTGTGGTTAATAACAATAACGCCAGCACCGTTGAAGAAGCGGTAGCTTTCATTTGCGCCAATAAAAGCGAACTGGCTAAAAAACTTCGCAGCTCAGGAGCTGTGTTGTTTCGTGGCTTTCCTGTAAATAGCGCCGAAACCTTTGATACGTTTTCAGCAGGGTTTGACTACGACAATTTTACTTATAAAGAGTCGCTTTCAAACGCGGTGCGCATTAACTTTACCGAGCGTGTATTTACAGCTAACGAAGCACCAAAAGATGTAGAAATATACTTACACCACGAAATGGCGCAAACGCCTATTTCGCCAAGTAAGTTATTCTTTTTTTGTAAATCGGCCGCAGAAGAAGGTGGTGCAACACCTCTTTGCCGATCAGATAAGTTATTTAGCGCGTTAAAAGAGTACGACAGCAAACTTGCCCATGACTTTGAACACAAAGGTCTAAAGTACACCACCTATATGCCAGCCGCTGACGACGCAACATCAGGCCAAGGCCGAAGCTGGAAAAGTACACTAAGCGTTGAAACCAAAGACGAAGCACATAACAAATTAACCGAACTGGGTTACGAGTGGGAATGGCTTGAAGACGGCTCACTAAAAGCCGTTACTCCGGTTTTACCTGCAGTAGTAACCCTTGAAAACAATGTTCAGGTTTTTTATAACCAACTGATTGCCGCTTACATGGGCTGGAAAGGCGTACGCGAAAACCCATCGGTTGCTATTACCTTTGGCGATGGCAGTGCCATTCCTAAAACAGGCCTTGATAAAATTGTTGAGCTTTCAAAAGTATTTACCTTTGATCTTGCATGGCAAGATGGCGATGTAGCCTTAGTTGATAACGAAATGGCTATGCATGGTCGCCGCCCTTTTACAGGCGAACGTAAACGCCAAGTGTTAGTAGCACTTACCGCAGCTAAAGCGTAATGCAGCGCTTAAGTAGTAAATTAAGCTGTAAAATATCACCTTTATGGCAAGGTGCCAGCATTGCTGCAATGACTGGCCTTGCCGCTTTATTTTTAAGTGAGCATTACAACGCGCCAGCCATGCTGTTTGCTTTGTTACTGGGTATGGCAGTCTCATTTTTGTATCAAAGCGATAGCCCTTGCGCCAAAGGTATCGACTTTACCGGCACCACGGTTTTGCGCGTAGGTATAGTGCTGCTAGGCACACGCATAGCACTGGGAGATTTAGTAACACTGGGTTGGCAAACCGCACTTATGTTAGCGGGCGCTATATTTACTACTATTATTTTAGGCGTAGTACTTGCGCGCGCATTTGGCCTACAAAAACGCTTTGGTGCACTTACAGGCGGCTCAGTTGCTATTTGTGGAGCGTCTGCTGCTCTAGCTATCTCCTCTATTATGCCAAACAGCGAACATAAAGAGCGCGATACTTTGCTTACGGTTATTGGCGTAACAGCCATGTCGACCCTTGCTATGATCCTCTACCCTATTGTGGTTAATTACCTTGAGTTTGACGCCCATAATGCAGGCGTATTTTTAGGCGGCACAATACACGACGTAGCGCAGGTAGTCGGTGCTGGTTATTCGGTATCGCCTGAGACTGGCGATATAGCAACCCTAACTAAACTTGTACGTGTTGCTATGCTGCTACCCGTTGTACTTATTATGATGGTTGTTATTAATCGCTCAAATAAAGAAAAACACGGAGAATTACCTAAAGTACCTGGGTTTTTAATTGGCTTTGTCATACTCATGATAATAAATAGCTGCTTTTCTCTTCCTATAATAGTGCTTGAAACCGCTAACGAACTTTCGCAGTTCTTTTTAATTGCGGCTATTTCAGCCATTGGTATGAAAACTAATTTAGGAAAACTAACCGAAGTAGGCATAAAACCTATTATTTTAATTGTGGCTGAAACACTTTGGATTGCATTATTAATACTTGGATTTGTAATTTGGAGCTAATGAATCACGTTATTTAAGATATATATCAAAAAATTTAGTAGGTAATTAGGTCATGTTTTAACCAGTTAAAACCTGTATTTTACCTACTCTAAAACTGTGTACAAAAATAAGCATAAAGCTTTGATTAAAATAAACTTAACTTTAATTTATAAGTTAAAAAAATCATCTCAATCATAACTAGTTAGTTAAAAAACAAACAAACAAATAAAGCACTTACTCTAAAATAAATTTACAATAGGGCTTGGTATATAACTTAATTTACTGTTATCCTGCTTGCCATCGGGTTGACAGAAAACCCTATTTATTTGTAAGTACCACGTTGTTTTAGTAATAATCCTTCGCGTTATCCTCAGTTAAATGTATGTTTTCTTCCTGTTAAATTGCCTAATTTAAGGCGCACTTTTATTAATTCTTAGGATACTATTATGTCTAATACTACAACTGGTACAGTTAAATTTTTCAACGAAGCAAAAGGTTTTGGTTTTATCGAGCAAGAATCTGGTCCTGATGTTTTCGCACATTTCAGCGCAATCTCTGGCGACGGTTTCAAAACTCTAGCTGAAGGCCAACGTGTACAGTTTACTGTTACTCAAGGTCAAAAAGGTCCACAAGCTGAAAACATCGTTAGCATCTAATTGCTTTCGTTAAAATGGGTTAGCAATAACCCATTTTGAATACTAGTTTGAAAGAAGTTTTGTTTTATTTGTTAGTACCCCGTTGTTTTAGTAATAATCCTACGCGATATCCTCAAGTTAACTATTTTTTCCGGCTCAATCGCCTCTTTTCAGGCACACTTATATTAATTTTTTAGGATACATATTATGTCTACTACAACTACTGGTTCA
Source organism: Pseudoalteromonas sp. SWYJZ19 (assembly GCF_015864375.1). Lineage (NCBI taxonomy): Bacteria > Pseudomonadati > Pseudomonadota > Gammaproteobacteria > Alteromonadales > Pseudoalteromonadaceae > Pseudoalteromonas > Pseudoalteromonas sp. SWYJZ19. The sequence goes on along the minus strand of NZ_JADYXI010000017.1, from coordinate 389 downwards.
GTAAAATGGTTTAACGAAGCAAAAGGTTTTGGTTTTATCGAGCAAGAATCTGGCGCTGATGTTTTCGCACATTTTAGCGCAATCTCTGGCGACGGTTTCAAAACTTTAGCTGAAGGCCAACGTGTACAGTTTACTGTTACTCAAGGTCAAAAAGGCCCACAAGCCGAGAACATTGTTAGCATCTAATTGCTAAACAATTTAGTGGGTTAGAGATAACCCATTTTGAATACTAGTTTGAAAGAAGTTTTGTTTTATTTGTTAGTACCGAGTTGTTTTAGTAATAATCCTACGCGATATCCTCAAGTTAACTATTTTTTCCGGCTCAATCGCCTCTTTTCAGGCACACTTATATTAATTTTTTAGGATACATATTATGTCTACTACAACTA